>JBDTCM010000374.1:0-3449 GCA_039923575.1 Chthoniobacterales bacterium | reverse complement strand
ACCGGGCAACCCTTCGATTACTTTCGACCGTGGCAAAAGAAAGCGCCCTTCTCGAAGCGCGCGCTCGGCGCCGTTCTGGCCCACGATCGGGTGCTGGTCACGGCGGACCTGGTCGCGAATCAAAACTACGTCGAGCTCGAGCGCGCCGAATCGGGCGAGAAGAGCGCGGCCAATGTGGTGGTGGTGGATTACGAGGCGAACCTTGCTCTGCTCGAGCCGGTCGATAAGAAATTCCTCAACGGACTCCAGCCGCTCGAGCTCGCGCTCGAGACCAAGGTCGGCGATCGCCTCGCCGCCTGGCAGTTGGAAGCGAGCGGAACGCTCGTCGTAACGGAGGGCATTGTGACCACGATCGGCGTGACCCGTTACCCCGCGGACGTGGCGGACTTTCTGACCTATCGGCTCAGCATTCCGATGCAGTATCGCGACAACAGCTACACCGTGCCGCTGGTAAAAAATAACAAGCTGGCTGCGCTCCTCCTCCGTTTCGATCCCCGCTCGCAAACGCTCGACGCGATCCCGGCACCGATCATTGCCCATTTCCTGAAGGACGCTGAAGGTCAAAATTACCATGGGTTTCCTTCGTTAGGCATTTCCTATTTCCCGACGCGCGACCCGCAACTGCGCAGCTACGCGGGCGAGACCGGCAAACCCGGCGGCGTTTACATCACGCGGGTGGAGCCCGGGTTGCCCGCGGCCAAAGCGGGACTTCTGGCGGGCGACATCGTGACCGCGATCGGAGAGCACGACCTCGATCAGAATGGAAACTACGTCGACCCGCTTTACGGGAAGCTCGAGTTCAGCAATCTCATCACGTCGAAACAATTTGTCGGCGATTCCGTCGCGCTCCACGTCCAGCGGGAGGGCAAGCCGCTCTCCCTCAACGTCAAGCTCGAGCATCGGGCGGAGGAAGATTACGTCGTACCGCCCGACAATCTGGATGATCCCCCATCCTACTACGTGCTCGGTGGTTTGATCTTCCAGGAGCTTTCCCGCCAATACCTGCGGGAGTGGGGCGGGAATTGGCAAAAGGATGCGCCGCAGGATTTTGTTTATCTCGATCGTTTCCAGTCGGAGCTTTTCCCGGAGGCGCACCGGCGCATCGTCATCCTCAGCCAGGTCCTGCCGGCCAATAGCACGATCGGTTACGACGACTTCAGCTACCTCGTGGTCAAAAAAGTCAACGGCAAGGAAGTGCACTCGTTAGGCGAACTCGCCGAGGCGGTCAAGACCCCGGTCAACGGCTTCCACGTTATCGAGACGGCGGATGACCCGAAGCAGCTCGAACTGGATGCCTCGCAGGTGACGGCGGAAGCGGAAGCGTTGCAAAAGAATTACGGCCTGCCGGCAATGCAACGGCTCCCGTGAGTGTCGCCGCGCAACCTCCCTTCGGCGCGATTTTCGATTGGGACGGCGTCATCATCGATTCGGGGCAGTTGCACGCGCAGAGCTGGCGGCGGCTCGCCGCGGAGCTGGGGAAAGAGATCGCGCCCGACAGTTTCATCCGCGGCTTTGGGATGAAGAGCGCGCAGATCATCGCCGAGATTCATGGCTGGGCCACTGATCCGGCGGAGATTGCGCGACTCGAGAATCGCAAGGAAGCGCTCTATCGCGAAATCGTCGGGGGAAGTGCGATTGCCCCGCTACCCGGTGTGGTGGAATGGCTGGAGCGACTGCGCGCCGCCGGCGTGCCCTGCGCCATAGCCTCATCCACGCACCGGCTGAATATCGATGCGGTGCTGGACCGGATCGGATTGAAGGACGCCTTTCTCCAAATCATTTCGGCCGAAGACGTGAAACACGGGAAACCGAATCCGGAAGTTTTCCTAAAGGCAGCGGAGCGACTCGGTATCGGCGCGGAGCGTTGCGTCGTCTTCGAGGACGCGCATGTCGGCATTGAAGCCGCGCATGCCGCCGGGATGAAGGTGGTGGCGGTCGCCACCACCCATCCGGTCGAGCAATTGCAAGCAGCGGACCTTGTCGTTAGGCGTCTCGACGAACTGACCGTCGAACAAGCGGAGCGGTTGTAGACGCTTCGCTCTGCGAAGTGCGGGGGCAATGGTCGCTCGAATCTTAATCGCCCAGCCACGCGTAGACTCGCGCCTCCCAGAGGGAGGCGTCTACAACAGCGTCCAAAGCGATGCTTAATCCCCAAACGAAATCTCGACGTCGCGCGCCGTCTGCACCATCTGGCTCGACGGCTGCACCAACCGCAATCGGTTGACCGCATCGGCGATCGGCACGTGCTGCACCTGGTAGTTTTGGTAGCTGACCATCGAGCCGAAGTGCCCTTCGTTGGCCAGCTGCACCGCTTTTACTCCGAAGCGCGTCCCGAGAATCCGATCGAGCGTGGTCGGCGGACCGCCGCGCTGCAGATGCCCGAGAACGGTGCAGCGCGTTTCCTTGCCCGTACGCCGCGCCGCCAGCTCGTGCGCGACCACGTCGCCGATCCCGCCAAAACGGTATTCGCCCGTTTGTGTTTGATGCAGCACCTGCTGGCCATCGCGCGGTGTCGCGCCTTCCGCCACTACCACCAGCGAACTCTGGCTTCCGGCCGCGTCGCGTTTGTTCATGAACTCGGCCAGCTTCTCGTAGTCGAACGGAATCTCTGGAATCAAAATCGCGTCGGCGCCGCCCGCGATGCCGCCGTGGAGCGCGATCCAACCGGCGTGGCGTCCCATCACTTCGAGCACCATGATCCGTTTGTGGCTCGTCGCGGTGGTGTGCAACCGGTCGAGCGCATCGGCCACCGCCGCGACCGCGGAATCAAAACCGAACGTCATCGCGGTCGCCTCGAGATCGTTGTCGATCGTTTTCGGCACGCCGATGCAGTTGATCCCGGCATCCTGCAATTGCAGCGCGGTCGTCATCGAGCCGTCGCCGCCGATGATGATGAGGGCCCTGACCTCCAACTGAGCGAGCACCCCGCGCGCCTTCTCGATCACATCCGCAGCTACCACGGCACGGTTCCCCGCGCCGACTTTGGCGATGAAATGTCCACGATTGGTGGTGCCAATGATTGTCCCGCCTAACGGCATGATGCCGGCCGTCCGCGCACGATCGAGCACCTCGTAGTGACCGGGCGGGAGCAGGCCTTCAAAACCGTCCTTAAATCCGATCACTTCCCACTGCAGTTTTTCTGCGGCCAGGACGACACCGCGCAGGACCGCGTTGAGGCCGGGGCAATCGCCTCCGCTCGTCAGCACGCCGATGCGTGGTTTCATTACTTGTTAGGGCCGCCGAGTGTTTCCTTGGGATCCGCCGGTCGTCCGGCCGCCGCCCAGCGATCGTAAAGCGACCAGCCGCGCGCGAGTGTCGCTGCGCCTTCCCCGAAACGATCCGGACTCGCCAGCAAAACAACAATCACTCGGCGCGGCGTCACCATGGTCGTCGGTCCCTGTTGCACCACTTCCGAGGGACGCGCCGCGGTCAGGGCGAGGCAATCACCG
>JBDTCM010000373.1:0-4125 GCA_039923575.1 Chthoniobacterales bacterium | reverse complement strand
TGATATCGAGGATCGCACCATCTACACCATCCTCGCCAAGTCCGTCCCGCGTTACGAATACCTCATCGGCAAACTCGCCGGCGTCCTCCTCCTGCTCGCTCTCAGCGTGCTCGCGATGAGCGCACTTTTTTTCGCGGTCCTCTTCCTGCGGGAGCAAATGCTCGTGAGCGAGACGATGCGCGGCACCGTCGGGCTTCGCCCCGAACAAATTCAGGAGGCGATCCGCAGTCTCAAGGCCTCGGCCTTCAATACCAATCTGATCCCGGGAATCGTGATCATTTTCCTGAAGGCGTCGCTCCTCGCCTCCCTCACCCTCTTCATTTCCACCTTCGCGACCTCCAACATTTTCACGGTCGTGGTGATGGTTTTTATTTACTTCATCGGCCATCTCCAGGCGACGGCGCGCGAATACTGGCTGCAGGAACATGGCGCCGGCTGGCTCGTCAAAACTTTCCTCGCGCTCGTCGCTCTCGCTTTTCCCGATCTGCAACTCTTCAACCTGGTCGATGACATTGTCGCCGGCACCGCCATCCCGATGGCCCTCTTCGCCAAGACCGCCGTCCTCGGTGTGGTTTACACTTCGGTTTATCTTTTTTTTGCCTGGGTTTCTTTTCACGGGAAGGAATTATGATTCGCGGCGCGGTCGTCTTTGCTCTTCTGCTCACCTTCGGGGCGCTCCGCCTGCCGATCGAGGCATCGCTCACCGCGCAGCATCGCAGCGCCTATTTTCACCAGGCCCAGCTCGGTCTCGACCCGCGCGAACAAGTTGGGCAACTCGGTTTTCTCGCCGCTCTCAGCGGCTTTCGTTCGCTCGTCGCGGATGTGGTTTTTATCCAGGCGCACGTCGCCTGGGAGCGGACGGAATGGGGCCGCGTTTACCTCCTCTTCCGTGAAGCGACCGCGCTCCAGCCGCGCTCGGTCATGTTCTGGGACATGGCCGCCTGGCACATGGCCTGGAATGCGAGCGTCGCCGCCCTGCACGATGCGACCCAGCCTAACGAAGCTCTGCGGCGCAAGGCGCAACGCGATTACTTCGCTCTCGGGAAAGATTTTCTCGAGCGCGGGATCAAGAACATCCCGGACCGCCCCGAGCTCTACGAATCGCTCGCCCGCCTTTACAAGGAAAAGCTAAACGATCACGCTGCTGCCGCCCGCTGCTACGCGCGCGCCGCTGCATTGCCGGGCGCGCCGGAATATGATAAACGCTTTGCGGCCTACGAGCTTTCCTTTGCGCCCGGCCACGAGCGCGAAGCCTATGCCGCACTGCACCAGCTTTATGAACAGGGCGAACATGAGCGACTGCCCACTTTGCTGAGCCGCCTGAAATATCTCGAACAAGTCCTCGATATCCCATTGGCTCAGCGAATTCCAGAATCCGAAAAGTAGATGCGTTTTGCCATTCTCAGCGACATCCACGCGAACCTCGAAGCCCTCGAGGCGGTGCTCGCCGACGCGGAAGCACAAGCCTGCACGCATTACGTCTGTCTCGGCGACGTGGTCGGTTACAACGCCAACCCGAGCGAGTGCGTCAAAATCATCCAGGACCTGGAATGCCCGGTCGTGCAAGGAAACCACGATGAGCAGGCCTCGATGATCGTCTCGACGGAAGGATTCAACGAACTGGCCGAGGAAGCGATCGGCTGGACCCGCGACCATCTCTCGGCCGACGACAAAGCCTGGCTGGCCGATCTCCGCCTAACGAGACAGGTGCGCGACTTCACGATCGTGCACGCCACCCTCGATACGCCGGGCCAATGGGGCTACGTCTTCAACGACCTTGATGCGATTGCGAGCTTCACCTACCAGCACACCTCGCTCTGTTTTTTCGGGCACACCCATTGGCCGACCGCTTTCGTGCGCGACGACAACGTGCGGCGGATTCCGGTCGGGCAAATCGTTCTTTCCCCCGGGAAAAAATACTTCATCAACGGCGGCAGCGTCGGCCAGCCGCGCGATCGCGACTGGCGCGCGGCCTACTCCATCCTCCACACCGACCGGCAGGTGGTCGAGCAGCGCCGGGTCAAATACGACCTCGAAATCGCACAGCGAAAAATCCGCGACGCCGGTTTGCCTGATCGTCTCGCCGACCGCCTCGCCGTCGGACGTTAGGCAATCGCCGATCTCGGATTGTTGATTGCGAATCACCCCGACGACTTGCGGCGATGAAATCAGCAGTCAACTCCGTCCTCATCATCAAGCCGAGTTCGTTAGGGGATATCATCCACACCCTGCCGGCGGCTGCGCTTCTCCGCGACGCTCATCCCGACGCCAAGATTACCTGGGTGATCAATCCGGAATGGGTTTCCCTCTTGCGCGGTAACCGCTCCGTCGATCACGTTCACATCTTCCCGCGCGGCGACCTCGCCGGCTTTGGCATGACGAAGCACCTCCTCCCGTGGCTGCGCGAAACCGGACGTTTGCGGCCGGACGTCGCGCTCGATTTTCAAGGGTTGCTGCGGAGCGCGCTCATCGGCAAGACGAGTCATGCCGGCGAATTCTACGGCCTGAGCGACGCGCGCGAAGGAGCGCGATTTTTTTACCAACACCTCGTGCCAGTGGATCGGAACGCCCATGCTGTCGAGCGTTACCTTGCGCTTGTGCAGGCTTTGGGCGTGCCCATCCAGCGCCCGCTGCGCTTCCCTTTACCGACCGGCGATCACGTCCCGCGCTTCGACGAAGACGGGCCCTTCGTCCTCCTTCATCCCTTCGCGCGCGGCCGGCGGAAATCGCTCAGCGATTTGGCGGTCGAAGAATTTTGTCACGCGCTCGCGCCCGCGCGCGTCGTCCTTGTCGGACGGACCAAACGCTCCGTTCCCGTGCCCGACAACTGCGTTGACCTCTTCAATCACACCACCATCCTGCAACTCATCTGGCTCATCCGCCGGGCGCGCTTCATTGTCAGCGTCGACAGCGGGCCGATGCACATCGCGGCCGCCCTCACCGATCGGCTCGTTTCCATCCACACCTGGACCAAGCCGCAAAAAGTTGGCCCCTACAATGAGAACGCCTGGGTCTGGAAAAACGGCGAACTAATGCGCGTCCGCGACCTGCCGCCCCTAACGAAGCGAGCCAAAGGCCGGGTTTTCAAACCCGCGGACGTGAATCAGCTTCTGCCTCTCATCCGCGAGCATTTAAAGTGACTTGGCCGGTGTGCCTCGCGAGTCGTTTGTCGCTTTGCACGAAAGGACAACGCGAGGTGATCGGAGCCACACACCAACCCTAGGTCGGCCGAGCGTTGAGCCCGAAATCACGTTCCACGGCCTCATACCACGATGCATCGTCGCTGGCACCCCAGTCGATCCACTGCTCGTCTGTCATCGCCGCGCGCCAGGCGAGAAAAGGCGCCGCGTCCGGGCCGACCGGATGACGAAATTGCGGCAAGTCGCTTTCAATGATCTCGCGGATCTTGTTGCCGACGAGTTCCGGCCCGGTCGGCGTCTTGAGCGACGCGGCGAACATTCCGGCGAGACGGCGACCATGCGGGTAAACGGACGCATCCGAATCCGCGGTGATGGCATTTGCCAGGTCCGTATTGATGATCCCGGGCTGGACGACCGCAACCTTGATCCCGAAAGCCTTGACCTCTTGGGCGAGTGCTTCGCTGATCGCTTCGAGAGCGAACTTCGATGCTGCATACGGCCCGAGGGGCGAAGACGAGATGCGGCCGGCTACGGAAGTCACGTTGATGATCCAGCCGCTTCCCCTTTTTCGCATGCCGGGGAGCACCGCCTGCATGCAACGCAATGCGCCGAAGTAGTTCGTCTCCATGACGGCCCGAAACTCCTCCAAAGCGAGTTCTTCGACGGACCCTCGACGTTCGATTCCCGCGTTGTTCACCAAGACGCCGAGCGGGCCATGCTGAGCGATGATGTCCCTCACTCCGCCCCGGACCGAATCATCGGAATCCACATCCATCGCCGAGACGATGATGGGAAGTGATTCGGAGATGGCGAGAGCGCCTAGCTCCGGTGCGTTTGCCGGATCGCGCATCGTGGCAAAGACGCGGTGACCCGCTCGTGCAAGCGAGATGCACGTCGCCCGTCCGATGCCGCGGCTTGCCCCGGTAACCAGGATGGATGCCATGGAGCTCCTTCTGAATGAAGATTGCGACTCCGTCAACTGCCC
>JBDTCM010000372.1:0-3096 GCA_039923575.1 Chthoniobacterales bacterium | reverse complement strand
CGGCCAGGATTTTCATGGCGTCGTTAGGCTTGAGCCGGTCGCTCTTGATCGCCGCGTCTACTTGCAGCTTCACCAGGCGCATCAATTCGATCTTGTCCCACTGCGTCAAGGCCAGGACCTGTCCGATCGTACTGCCCTCGATCACTTCTTCGATGTACCAACCCGATTCCTCGTCTTCATCGAGGAAGACGTGCACCTCCGTGACGCGGCCAAACAAATTGTGCAGGTCTCCCATGATGTCCTGGTAGGCGCCGACCAGAAAAACCCCGAGGTAATAGAGCTCGCCCGGGATGATTTTGTGCAAGGGCAGCGTGTCCTTAATATCCTGCAGGTCGGTGAACTTGTTGATCTTGCCGTCGGAATCGCAGGTGATATCGACGAGCGTTCCGTGCCGCTCCGGCGGAGTCGTTAGGCGATGGATCGGCATGATCGGGAAGAGCTGGCCGAGCGCCCAGTGATCGAGGAGCGACTGGAAAATCGAGAAGTTGCAAATGTATTGATCGCCTAACGACGTCTCCAGCTCTTTCACTTCTTCCGGCACGTACTTCAGTCCTTTATGGAGGTTCACGATCTGCCGGGCGAGCTGCCAGTAGAGCGCCTCGATCTTTGCCTTCGCTTCCAGATCGAGCAGGCCAAGGTTGAAGAGCTGCTGCGTCTCTTCCTTGATTTGCTGCGCGTCGTGCAGCGTCTCCGCCCGGTTGTTGCGCTTGAGCTGGCGCTTGACCTCGACAATGTCGCGCAACGGCTTCGGGTCGTTGGCCGTCGCCTCGATCTTGGTTGTCGCCACGTCTTTTTCGATCGAGCCGAAAGCTTCGACCACGAGCACGGAATGATGCGCCACGATCGCGCGGCCGCCTTCGCTCACGATCTTCGGATGCGCGACCGCTTCGGAGTCGCAAACCTCCATGATGTTGTAAACGACGTCGTTGCAATACTCCTGCAGCGAGTAATTGGTCGAGCTGTCGAAACTGGTGCGCGAGCCGTCGTAATCGACCCCGAGCCCGCCGCCGACATCGAGATAACCGAGTTCGTGCCCCATCTTCGAAAGCTTCGCGTAATAGCGCGCCGCCTCCCGCACCGCGCGCTTGATCGTCGAGATATCGGGCACCTGCGAGCCGACATGGAAGTGCACGAGCTTGAGACAATGCGCCAGGCCCTGCGCCTTGAGCATCTCGCTCGCCGCCACCAGGTTGGTCGTGCTTAAGCCAAACTTCGCGTTCTCGCCCCCGCTCGTTGTCCATTTCCCGGCGCCTTTGCTGTGCAGACGGACGCGAATGCCGATGTGCGGCTCGACGCCCATTTCCTTGGCAACCCGGAGCGTCTGCTCCAGTTCCTCCAGTTTCTCGACCACGATGATGACCGATTTGCCGAGCCGCCGTCCGAGCATGGCGGTGCGGATAAAATCGCGATCCTTATAGCCGTTGCAGACGATGAGACTCTCGGGATCCTTGTGCATCGCGAGCGCGGCGATCAATTCCGGTTTACTGCCCGCCTCGAGGCCGAAATGAAATTCCGAACCGGCGTCGACGATCTCTTCGATCACTTCGCGCAACTGGTTGACCTTGATCGGGAAAACGCCGCGGTAAACGTTGTGATATCCGAACTCCTCGATCGCGGCCTGAAAGGCGCGATTCACGGTCTCGACCCGATGCCGCAGCAAATCCTGGAAGCGGATGACGAGCGGAAAACCGAGTCCGCGTGCGCGGGCTTCGTTGACCACTTCGAGCAGATCAATCGAACCTCCGGCTTCCTTGACCGGCTTGGCGATAACGTTGCCGGCGCTGTTGACGGAGAAATATCCGGTGCCCCAGCCCTCGACATTATAGGTCGCGATGGCGGCATCAATATCCCACTCTGGTTTCGTCATCGTGGCGCAGTGTAGGACACACGCCTGCAAATTCAATTTGAGAAAGAGGCGCTCGCTTGCACGGGCCCGGTCGCGGCGCCGCTGTGCACCCTCTTGTTTTTCGAAATCGGTCTGTTACGGTTTTTTTAGATGAATAAAACTGTCATGGAGGTGCAGGTGCGGGCGGTCCTGCCGACGAGTGGCGGTTGCGCGGTTTTCCTCGGGAACAACGAGAAAGTATTCATCATTTACGTCGACCAGAGTGTCGGCAGCGCCATCACCATGTTCATGCGCGGGACGGTCAAAGAGCGGCCCCTCACCCATGACCTGATGGGGCATCTCATGACCGCGCTCGGGGCGCACGTCGAGCGGGTCATCATCAACGACCTGAAAAACGCGACCTACTACGCGCGCATGATCATTCGCGCTGAGAATGAATTGCAGCAGAAAAAAATCATCGAGCTCGATGGGCGGCCGAGCGATTGCATCGCCATGGCGGTGCAGCAGAAGGCGCAGATTTACGTCAGCCAGGAAGTCTGGGACGAAGTCGACGATATGAGCGACGTCCTGCGCAAGATGGAAGAGGACGGGATCAAGCCGGACATCGAGCCCGAAGCGGAAACGGGCGAGGACGATTAGCCGAGCAGCTCGGGGAAATTTCGTTGCGCCACGTCGGTGCAGCGCGCCAGCACGGCCGAGGGCGTATCGAGTTTCAAAACTTCCTCGACCAGTTGCCGGCATTCCGCCGTCGTTAGGCGCTGAACCGCGCTCTTGACCCGCGGGACGAGAGATGGACCGGCGCTCAGCTCATCCATGCCGAGGCCGAGAAGAAGCGGGGTAAATAAAACTTCGCCCGCCATTTCGCCGCAGACGCCGACCCAGATGCCGTTGGCATGGGCGGCGTCGGCCACCATCTTGAGCAGCCTGACGACGGAGGGGTGACTCGGCTCGTAGAGGTGCGCGACGCGTTCGTTCGTGCGATCGATCGCGACCGCGTACTGAATCAAATCGTTCGTGCCCACGCTGAAAAAATCGACTTCCCGCGCCAGCAGGTCGGCCATGATCGCGGCCGTGGGCACTTCAATCATGACGCCGATCTCGAGCGTTTCGTTGAAGGTCTTCCCTTCCCAACGCAACTCGTCCTTGCACTGCTCGACGATCTGCAAGCCTCGCCGCACTTCATCCAGTCCCGAGATCATCGGGAACATCATCTTGACGTTGGAATAAACGCTCGCGCGCAGGATGGCGCG
>JBDTCM010000371.1:0-4364 GCA_039923575.1 Chthoniobacterales bacterium | reverse complement strand
CTGGACCTGCGGAAGCAGGTCCCTCCGGAGGGACGCGCTTCCGCGCGTCCAGTTTCTCCGCAGATCAATGAAAGTGCGAGAGTCTCCAGGACGACGCTCATGGAGCGCCGCTACAACGCTAGAGTTGCCAGACGGTTTTCCCTGCGACGATCGTTCGCACGGCGCGGCCCTTCAGTTTCCAGCCGTGGAACGGTGTGTTGCGCGAGGCCGATTGAAATGAGCCCGCGTCAACCGTCCACTCCAAATTTGGATCAATCAGCGTGATGTCGGCCGCAACGCCTAACGACAGGGTGCCGGCTTTCAGGCCCAACAATTTGGCGGGGGTCACGGTCAGCATTTCGATCAGGCGGGGTAACCCAATCGTCTTGTGCCGGTGGACTAAAAGTTCGATGAACAAACCCAGCTCCGTCTCGAGCCCGACGATTCCAAACGGCGCCCGGTCGAACTCGACTTCTTTCTCAAACTTGGCGTGCGGTGCGTGATCGCTGGCCAGGATTTCAAGCGTTCCGTCGGCGATGCCGGCGAGGAGCGCGTCGATATCATCCTGCGTCCGGAGCGGCGGATTCATTTTGAAATCGGTCTCGAAATTCTGAATCGACTCGTCCGTGAGAGCGATGTGATGCGGGCAAATCTCACCGCTGATCTTCACCCCGCGCGTCCGCGCTTCACGCAAGAGCCGCACGCTCCCGGCCGCGCTGATGTGCTGGCAATGAATGTGGTGATCGCAAAGTTCCGCGAGGACAATATTGCGCGCGACAATCGCTTCTTCCCCGGCCGCCGGCCAGCCCGGCAGCCCGAGCAACGTGCTCCAATACCCCTCGTGCACCACGCCATTGCCGACGAGATCGTAATCCTGGCAGTGATCGAGCACCGGCACGCCGACCATCCGAGCGTACTCGACGGCGCGGCGCATGAGTTCGTTATTCTGAATGCAGTGACCGTCGTCCGTGATCGCGACCACACCCGCCTGCGCGAGTGAACCGATCGGCGCCAACTCTTCCCCGGCCAGATTTTTTGAAATCGCACCGGTCGGCAAGACGCGCACGCATGCCACTTCAGCGGCCCGATCTTTAATCCAGGCGATCGTGCTCGGACTATCTGCCGCCGGCGATGTGTTCGGCATGCAAACGACTGTCGTAAAACCGCCCGCCGCTGCGGCGCGCGCGCCGGACTCAATCGTTTCCTTCCAGCCAAACCCGGGTTCACGGAAATGGACATGAATATCAATCAGACCGGGACTAACGATCAGACCCGTGGCATCGACCTCCTCAGCCTTGGATTTCGACTTTTCACCGATCCGGCCATCGCTGATCAACAAATCGCCGATCTCGTCGCGGCCGTTCGCCGGATCGATGATCCGTCCGTTGCGAATCAGGGTGTTCATGGCGTCGCGATCCCGGCGCAGAGATAAAGCACCGCCATGCGCACGGCGAGGCCGTTGGTCACCTGGTCGAGGATGACGCTCTGGGGGCCGTCCGCCAGTTCACTGTCGATCTCGACCCCGCGGTTGATTGGTCCGGGATGCATGATCAGGCAATCCGGCTTGAGGAGCTTGGCCCGTTCTTTCGTCAAACCGAAGAGGCGGATGTATTCGCCCAGCCCGGGAAAATATTCCTTCCGCTGCCGCTCATGCTGGATGCGGAGCAGGTTCACCACATCCGCGGTCGGCAACACGTCTTCGAGTTTGTGCGAAACGGTCACCCCCAGTTGTTCAAAGACGCGCGGCACAAGAGTGCTGGGCCCGACGAGCGTGACCCGCGCTCCCATTTTCAAGAGCGCGAAAATATTGGAGCGCGCCACGCGGCTGAAAAGAATGTCGCCAATGATCGCGACGTGCAGACCGGCCACCGAACCTTTTTTCTCACGGATCGTGTAGAGATCGAGCAGGCCCTGGGTGGGATGTTCGTGCGCGCCGTCGCCGGCATTGATCACGCTCGCGCCGATCCGGCTGGCCAAAAATTGCGGCGCGCCCGCCGAGCTATGCCGCAGGACGATGATATCGGCATGATTCGCCTCCAGCACTTTGGCCGTGTCCTTGAGCGTTTCACCTTTCGTGAGGCTGGACGCCGCCGCAGTAATGTTGACGATATCGGCGCTCAGCCGCTTGGCCGCGAGCTCGAACGAAGTCCGCGTGCGGGTACTCGGTTCGATGAAAAGATTGATGAGCGTTTTCCCCTGCAGCGCCGGAACTTTCTTCACCTCGCGCGTCCCGACTTGTTTGAAAGCGTCCGCCGTCTCGAGAACAAAGCTGATTTCCTCGGCGGACAGCTCGCGCAGGCCTAACAAATCTTTGCGCGTCCAGCGCAGCGTGCTGCTATTCATTTGGTTTCAAGAGCCAGACACCGTCCGCCTCCTCGTCGATTTCTTCCAGACGCACCCGCACCCGCTCGGCACGCGCGGTGGGGAGATTTTTCCCCACAAAATCCGGCCGGATCGGCAACTCGCGATGACCGCGATCGATCAGGGCGGCGAGTTGAAGACAGGCCGGGCGGCCGAAGGAACTGATCGCATCCATGGCCGCGCGGCAGGTGCGGCCGGTGAAAAGAACATCATCGACAATCACCACCGTCCGCTCATCCAGCGGAAGCGGTAGCTGCGAAGCCCTAACGACCGGAAGCGCGAGCCGCGTGCCGACATCGTCGCGATGCATGGAGACGTCGATCACACCGGTTGCCACCTTCACCTTTTCGATCGTCTCGATGTCCGCCGCGATTCGTTGGGCGAGGGCAACGCCGCGCACCGGGATGCCGGCCAGGACGAGCGTGGAGAGGTCGCGATTGCGCTCGATGATTTCGTGCGCGATCCGGCGCAAAGCACGGCGCATGGCGTCCGCGTCGAAGATGCGGACCGCTTCGGTGTCGTTAAGGGTGCTTTTCACTCTTTCCTTCGCGACCTCGCAGGATCGCCTTAAAGGAAGTGCTCGAGATCAGGCGGGGATTTTGGCCAGCCTGTTCTCGCGCATTCTTCGTTCTCGCCAACTGGAGCGATGTTTCACGATCCAATCAAGCAGAGCTTTTTCAAAGCCGATATCCGAGCCGGCTTTTTCGCTCTCGATCCATTTGTGTTTCAAGATCTCTTCGCGCTCGGCGAGGAACTCCTTATACAGCACCGAATTTTTCAAAAAGTGCGTGCCGGCATCGTCGGAAGAATCCATTTCTGCTTTTACATTCATGCAACGCTTCGGTTGGTCTCTAAGCATTAGACGAACCAAGGCGGCGGTTATTTAGTCGGATTCAGCGCCACACGGCAAGCATTACGTGGTGGGTAGCATTTCCCGTAACTGCTGGGCGATCCGCATAAATTCCGCTCCGACAGGAGATTCTTTGTTTTCCGCCGTCACCGGCATCCCCCGGTCGCCAGACTCGCGGGTGGCGATGTCGATTGGAATCTGCCCGAGCAACGGCACCCGAATCCGTTTCGCTTCGCGCTCGCCACCGCCGCTCCCAAAGATGTCGAAGCGCTGGCCGTCCGAAGGCGAAATGAAATAGCTCATGTTTTCGATCAAACCGAGCACCGGCACATTGACCTTTTCGAACATGGCCGAGGCTTTGCGCGCATCGATCAGTGCCACTTCCTGGGGCGTGGTCACGATGATCGCCCCCGAGAGCGCAACCGTTTGCACGATCGTGAGCTGGATGTCGCCGGTGCCGGGAGGTAAATCGAGCACGAGGTAGTCGAGCTCGCCCCATTCGACCTGCCGCAGGAATTGCTGGGTATAGCGGGTCACCATCGGTCCGCGCAAAATCGCCGGCGCCCCTTCCTCGAGCAGGAAGCCCATCGACATCAGGCGCAGACCGAACTGCTCGATCGGGATAATCCGATTGTCTTCCGTCGCCATCGGACGCTCGCGCGAGCCGAACATGAGCGAAATGCTCGGCCCGTAAATGTCGCAATCGCACAAACCCACCGCGGCCTGCGTACGCTCGAGAGCCACTGCGAGATTCGCCGCGACGGTGGACTTGCCCACGCCACCCTTGCCGCTGGCAATCGCGACGACGTGCTTGATGCCGCTGATTTTCGTCGCGCCGACCCCGGCCGCGCCGCTCCCTGCGGGTGGCGCCTGAATATCGATCCGCACTTTCGCTTCGCGCACACCTTCGAGATTGCGCAGCGCACTCTCCGCCTGGTTCTTGATCGTCTGCGGAACGTTGGGGTCATTGGTCGCGAGGGCCAGCTGCACGGTCACATCGCCGTCGCGCAGATCGATCCCCTTCACGATTCCAAACGAAACGATGTCGCGACTGAAGCCCGGGTATTTCACCGTCTTGAGCGCTTCTTTAATCTGGTCCTCGGAAACAGGCATGGACTGGGAAGTTACGGAGCGCTCGCGCAGAGTAAAGAATGGCCGATGTAGCGGCGGCCGT
>JBDTCM010000370.1:0-2813 GCA_039923575.1 Chthoniobacterales bacterium | reverse complement strand
GACGGAGTCTCGCCCTACCTGTTTGGAGCAGCCCCCTGCCGGAAGGCGAAATTCTCGCGTCCCAAAAATCTCCTGCTCGACAAGCGCCGCACGGCCTGTTCAAATTCAAATATCCAAAGCCGCTTATGAGAACAATACCCAAGACCGAGCTGTCGCCAGATAATGGCGCGATCATCGACACGAAATGGAAGATTGGACCGCTGAGCTATCACGCCTCGGCCGCCATTCCGGCGTCCGCCCATGCGTCGGACGCGAATTTCCGGCTGCCCGAGGTCATCATTTACGATCACCCCTGCTTCAAGGGCGCCTACGCCCGCACCAACCTCAGCTTTCATTTTCTGGGCGATTTCTGGAACGATCGCATCAGTTCGCTCATCGTGGTCAGCGGCGTCTGGCGGTTCTACCGCGACGATTACTACAAAGGTGATTATTGGGATCTCGGCCCCGGCTTCTACGAAAGCTTTTTCGCGGACGCGGGCCCGGATGACGTGGTCAGTTCGTTCCAGGCGATTTCGCTCACGTGACGCCTAACGAATCCCTGGTCCGCCGCAGGCGGATGTCCCTGCACGGCTGAAACACGGACGGGACGGAGCCCGTCCCTCCAGGTTGATCGCGCCCATTTTCCTCAGCATTGCCGGCAGCGAACAACCTGCTTAAAAATTAAGCACGCCGCGTGCGGACTGGCGTGCGCTCGTCTAGATTGCCTTGCGATGGTCGCGCTCAAGGAAGAAACGCTCCAGAAAAAGATCCTCGCCGGCGAACGCATTTCGGCCGCGGAAGCGCTTGAACTTTATCGCTGGCCGCTCCCGGAACTGGGCGCATTGGCCGACGCGCGACGCGACCTCGCCAAGGGAAAGAACTACGACGACCGGGGCCGCGAGATCGTCACTTACATCATTGATCGCAACATTAATTACACCAACGTCTGCAACGTCTATTGCAAGTTCTGCGCGTTCTACCGCACGGAAAAGGATGACGATCACTACGTCCTGACGCGCGAGCAATTCGACCAGAAGCTCGACGAGCTGACCGCCGCTGGCGGGGTGCAAATCCTGATGCAGGGCGGGCATCATCCCAAGCTCGGCTTCGATTGGTACCTCGAGCTGCTCCATCACATCCGGGAAAAATATCCGCACATCAACATCCACGGTTTCAGCCCGCCGGAGTTCCAGCACTTCGCGGAAACGTTTGGAATGCCGCTGCGCGAAGTGATCGCTCGCTTCAAGGAAGCCGGGCTCGGCTCCATTCCCGGAGGGGGCGGCGAGATCCTGGTCGATTCCGTCCGGCAACGCATCGCGCCGCTCAAATGCAAAACCGATCAATGGCTCGAAGTCATGCAGGTGGCGCACGAGCTTGGGCTAAAATCGAGCGCGACGATGATGTTCGGCCACGTCGAGACGATCGCGGACCGGGTCGAGCATTTGCAGCGGTTGCGCGATCAGCAGGACGCGAGTGGCGGCTTCACCGCTTTCATTTGCTGGACCTTCCAGCCCCAAAACACCGTCCTGAAAATCGCGCACCCGACCGGCTCGGCCGAATATCTGCGCACCCAGGCGCTGGCCCGGATTTTCCTCGATAATATTCCCAACATCCAAAGCTCGTGGGTCACGCAGGGCCCGGAGATCGGGCAGATCGCGCTCAAATACGGCGCGAACGATTTCGGCTCCGTCATGATGGAGGAAAATGTCGTGAGCAGCGCCGGCACCACGTTTCGGCTCGACGCGGAGAAGATTGAAGCGCTCATCCGCGACGCCGGCTACGAACCGCGACGGCGCAACAATTGGTACGAACTACTCTGATTGTTGATTCTGAGGATTCACGCGTAATGGAAAAATCAGCAATCAGAAATCCGCAATCAGCAATTCTTCGATTCCTGCCTTGACCTTATCCTCGACATTACCCATCTAATACGCCTGTCCACCGCTGACGGCGGTCCGCGATCGCTTTCTTGTCTATGAAAAATCTTACCTCATCCTACGGCTTTGCCGCGATTCTCCTCTTCTGCAGTGTGCTTTCGGTGTGGCCGACGAGCGCGTCCGCGCAGGGACTGGAAGGAGCCACGATCAACTCGATCGACGTGCGTTACGTCGGTCCCGAGACCGTGGCGAAGGATCGCGTCCTCGCCAACATGCGAACGAAAGTCGGCTCGGCCTACTCCGAAACAACAGTGGAAGACGACATCCGCGCGCTCTACAACACCGGCAAAATTCAAAACGTCCGCATCTTCGGCGAACCGCGGGGCAACGGCGTCCATGTGCAGGTTATCCTCGCGACCCGGGCCCTGGTGACCGAGATCGAGATCGATGGCGCGCAAAGTTTCAAAGCCAAGAAGCTGCGCGACAGAATCAAGTTCAAGGTCCCGTCGCCGACCGACGCGGAGAAGCTGGAGGAAGGCCGCCAGAACATCATTGAATTTTATCAGCGGAATGGCTTCACCGGCGTCGATGTGCAGTTGCAGGTGGTGACCGATGACGCCCGCGGCACAGCGCGCGCGGTTTATACGATCAAGGAAGGCGAGAAAGGGGCGGTGCGCTCGATCGTTTTCCAGGGCAACACGAAATTCAGCGACCGCACCTTGCGCCACCAAATGAAGACGCGGGCGAAGACCCCGATCTCGTTCCTCGACAAATCTGGTCGGCTCGACCAGGCGCAACTGCAACAGGATCTCGATAGCGTGCGCGAGTTCTACCAGAACAAGGGCTACATCGATATCGCCATCCCGGAAGTGCGGCAGGAACGGACCGACAAAGGGATGCGGATCGTGATCGTCCTGAATGAGGGTGTGCAGTATCGCGTCGGCAAACTGCGTTTCC
>JBDTCM010000369.1:0-6249 GCA_039923575.1 Chthoniobacterales bacterium | reverse complement strand
TGATCTGGGCGGCAACGTCTGGGAATGGTGTGCCGATCCATACAAACCCGGGAGCCGGTGGGGCGTGCTGCGAGGCGGCTCGTGGTCGAACAGCCAGCGCGGCGAGTTGCTCACGTCGTATCGCAATGTCGTCGATCGCAGCGAGCGGGACGTGATTTACGGATTTCGCTGCGTGCTCGTGTCCGAAACCGAGGGGCCCTAATCATTCGGACGGACGTGCTTCTGCACGTCCTGGATGCGGCGGCTTTCCGGGAGCAAACTGGACGTGCGCAAGCACGTCCCTCCGGGAGCGGCTAGTTGCTCGCCGGGATCACGACCGAAGCGGGCGATGCCTCAGGTTTGGCCGGCGCGGTCGCGTCTTTCAAGACGAGCTGGCCGTCAAATTCGCGCCGATAATCCGCTACCATCATGGGCCGCGTCTTGTTGTCGACCAGCGCCTTGTAATTGATGAGCCCGGTGGCGATGGATTGCGCCAGCTTCTGGCGCCACGCGCTTTGCGCGATCAGACGGCTCTCGCCGCGCTCGGTCAGGAATCCGCCTTCGACGAGGATTGCCGGGATTTTCGTGAGGCGCAGAACGGCGAAGCGGGCGCGCTTGATGCCGCGATCGAACTCGGAGAAATGGCCGACGACGGAGTGGAAGACGCTCATCGAGAGCGCCAGGCTCGGGGCGTCGACCGGGCTGCCGGCCTCCATGTTCATAAACCGTAGCGCGAGCGCGTCGTCCTGTGTGGACGGCGCGCCGCGCGGTGTGAGTGAGTAAATCTCAAAACCGTTCGCGGATGGGTTCGCATCGGTAGCGTTGAAATGGATGCTGACGAAAATGGCGTCCTTGCTCGCGTTCGCAATCCG
Organism: Chthoniobacterales bacterium; assembly: GCA_039923575.1. Taxonomy (GTDB): domain Bacteria; phylum Verrucomicrobiota; class Verrucomicrobiia; order Chthoniobacterales; family UBA10450; genus Palsa-1392. The sequence goes on along the minus strand of JBDTCM010000369.1, from coordinate 5,398 downwards.
TGCGCGCAGCTCGAGCGGCACGAAGATGTCGCTATCGCGCGTCATCTTGACGGTCAACCCCTTGGCCTCGAGGAGCGGCTTGATGTTGCGCGCGACGTCGAGCGCGAAATCTTTCTCGCAGCCGTAACCGCTGGTCGCGCCTTTGTCGTAACCACCGTGGCCGGGATCGAGCACGACGGTTTTTAACTGGCCGAGGTTGGTGATCATCTGCGGACGGAGCTGAGGCTCGAGGGTTTTGGCCAGATCAACCCGAGAGACCAGGTATTTCCCATTCCGTTCCGCGACCGGGAAGCAGAGCCAGTTGCGCAGGCCGTTAATCATCATCTCGCGGCTATCGAGCTGGATTTCGATGGAGTTCGTGCCGTTGTCGAGCCGGATGCGTTTGTTGACTGGGGCGACACCAGCCGGCAGACCGTAGAATTGCGCGATATTATCGACCGTGAGGTATTCGCGAGGGCCGACCTTCACGATTTGCCAATCCGCGGCCAGGCCGGCGGTGGCGAAGGTGAGAAGGATGGCGAAGGTCGCAGCAGTTTTAGGAAGGGCGAACATGGACCGGCATTATGGGACATTTGCGCAACTGCGGCAACAAAATCCTTTTGTGACATAAAAAGAAACATCCTTTTTAGCGTTGTCGGACGAGCGCTGGAGGGACGATCCGCCTAAGGCGGATGTCGTCCGCGCTTCTGAAACGGGGACGGGGACAGAGCCCGTCCCTCCAGAGGGGGCGTCTACTGGATTAGCGCCATCCGGCGCGACGGAGGAACTCGTTGAATTCTGCATTATCGCTCGAGAGCGGTGGCAGCCAGAGACCAAGGCGCTCGCGCTTCCACCAAAGTCCTTGCGGATTTGGCCTTACGAAGGAATAGCGATAGAGGACGGCGCGAATAGAGCGCGGCGGTTTCGCCGGGAAAGGGTTGGAGCGAAACAACGCGACCGCTCCACGATCGTTGTGGAGCAGCTTCCAGGTCAGGTTGAGCGTCCACGGATACTGGCTGGGCGAGCCCATGGCGGCGAACCACATCTGCCAGTCGAGCCGCAACTGGTACGGCGTAATCTGCGGCGGACGCTCGTTGAGCGCGACCGGCAGACCTTTGTAGGGATACGGTTTCCAATCCGTATTGTCGTTAGGGAATTCGGCGTCCGTGCCTTCGAAAACGACGTTGTAACGCTCCTTCCCCACCGACCCGAAGGCGCCGTAGGTATTGACGAGGTCGAGCGGGTCGAAGGAGGTGTTCATGATCTGGTGCGGCGAGAAAATGTTCACAACCGGTTGAATGCTGAGCAGGGCGACGAGCGCCGCGACTCCCCAGGTCACGGCCACCATCGGCCGAGAGGTGACGGCTTTGTTTTTAGCGGCTTCCGCCCGTCTCGTTAGGCCGCGCGGCAGGATTTTGGACCATGCGCGATCGTCGAAGCAGGCGAGAGCTGGCACGATCGTGAGCCAGTTCAGGAAGGAGAGATTGCCCCCGAGCATGATCACGATTTGAAAGGCGACGATGACAATGCCGGCGGTGTGGCGCGCGATGCGCGGCCAGAAGACGAACCAGGGCGCGATCAATTCGGCGAGATGATTGAAGAGCGTCCCGCTGCGCAAAACTCCGCGCGGAAGAAAATGAAACCAACGGCTGAGCCCATTCGGGATCGGCTGCGTCTCGAAATGATAAAAGAGCGCGCTCAGGTTCCGCCAGCTGGCGTCGCCGCGGATTTTGATCATACCGGCGCCGAACATGATCCGGAAAATGAGGGCACGAAAAAGCCAGATGATCACGAGCGGTGGCGGGCGGCGCGGAAACGGCCGTCCGTCGAGCAGCGGACAAAGAAAAATGGCGAGAAAGCCGGTCTCGAGGAGCTGCACTTCCCAGCCGTAGCCGTACCATTCCTGGCCGACGTGCACGAAGGACATGTAGAGAATCCACAAAAGCGCGAGGAGCACGACGTTGGCATAGCCGCAGGCCACCACGCAGGAGAGCGCGAAACCGACCCAGGCTGCGGCGAGGAGCGCGCTGTCGGAATGGTTGAGCCAGAAAATCGACGGGAGCCGAAGAAACCCGCCTAACGAACTGCCGAGCACGGCGCGGACGTGCTCGAGGAAGTTGCCAAGCGGAAGAAGTCCGTCGGAACCGATCAGCGGCAGGATTTGATTGGCGGCAACGAGAAACGCGATCGCGTAAATCACACCAAGCAAGCGGAGGATGACGAAGCGGGTCAGCCAATAGCCGCCGCGGTCGGGTAGAGCACGCTCCCACTCCTCGATCTTCACCAGGAAAGAGATGGCCACGCCCCGGGGCGGATTTCAAGCTTCGGACTCGGGATGCATCCGCCAGCGGAGAGGGAGCGGATCACCAGACAGCAACCCGATGTTCACCCGCAAGGTGCGGATTCGTCGGTTGCCTTAGAAACAACCAAGGAAACAACAAATGAAAAAACTCGCAGTCGCACTCGCAGTCATGAGTGCATTTACGTTTAGCAGTTACGCCAGCGACAAGATGGGTCACGAAAAGAACATCTACGACACCGCCGCCAGCAATAAAACCTTCAGCACCCTGACCGCGGCGCTCAAAGCCGGCGGGAAAAAAGAGATGCTCGAGGAAGACAAAGGCCCGTTCACGGTTTTCGCCCCGACCGATGAAGCGTTCGCCAAGCTCCCAGCCGGCACGGTTGAGAATCTCCTGAAACCGGAGAACAAAGCGAAGCTCGGCAAGATCCTCGCCTACCACGTGCTCAAGGGCAAAGTGATGGCGGCTGACGTCAAGACGATGGAAGCGAAGACGGCCGAGGGTTCGGACCTCAACATCAAGGTGGACGACGGCAAAGTGATGGTGAACAACGCCAATGTCGTCAAGACCGACATCCCCGCGAGCAATGGCGTAATCCACGTCATCGACACGGTGTTGATGCCGCCAGACCTGAACTAAATTTCGTCTAAGTAGGTGCAGAGGGGGCGCGTGGCTTCGGCTGCGCGCCCTATTGCATTTTTTCCGGGGGAGCACGGGCTGCCAGCCCGTTCTTTGCGGGAGTCTCTCGCAAAGGGAGCGAGAATGTCGATCGTCGAGCTCCCTAACGAATCCAGTCACAGTGTTGCGCTGCGCGCAAAGCATCCGCCGAGACTCGGCGGATGCGACGGGCTGGCAGCCCGTGCTCCCCGGAATTGCCCGAAGTTTCCGCGACTACTCGCCGGAAGATTCTTTGTGCGGCGGACGCTTGAGGAGCGTGATCTGCTTGATCCGCGCGGAATCCGACGGACTCCAGGTCGCGACTTCGGGATCGTCCTTGAACGCCTCGTGCACGATGCGGCGTTCGTAGGAATTCATCGGCTCGAGTTGCAACGGCCGGCCGGAGAGACGCACCCGCTCGGCGAGCTGTTTGACGTGGTGCACGATTTTATCCTGCCGCATCGAACGATACATCTCGCAATCGACGATCCACTTCAGCGCCTCCGCGTCTTTGGACTGGACGAGACGGTTGAGCAGAAACTGAATGGCGTCGAGCGTCTCGCCCTCGCGCCCGATCAGGCGATCGGCTTCCTCGGTGTAAATCTGGAGCGTCGGGCTGCCGCTCTCGTTTTTCGTTTCCTCGATCTGCACGACGAATCCGAGATACCCGAGCATGGTGTCGAGCAGCTCCTTCGCATTCACCTTGGGTGCGGCCTCGGTGCTCATCAGCGTCCTTTTCCTTTTCGTTTTGCGGGCTGATTCACTTTTTCGAGCTTCGGCAGCGGTTGGTTCCGATTCTGATACAACTGCAGAATCGTAAACAGGTTCTGGGTTGTATAATACAAAGCGAGCGCCGCCGCAAAATTGTAGCAGAAGACCACGAAAATCAGCGGCATGAACATCATGACGCGCTGCTGGGTGGCATCACCGCTCTTGGGCGTGACCTGCATCATCCAAAAGCTCGTCGCCGCCATGATCAGGGGCAGGACATTGATCGGAACCGAATAACCAAGGATTGCCAAACGAGCCACCGTGTCGGGTTGTGAGAGATCTTTCACCCAGAGGAAGCTGGCGTTGCGCAGCTCGACCGCCTGCCGCAGCATGGTGAAGAGGCCGAAGAAGATCGGGATTTGGATCATCATCGGGAGACAACCGCTGACCGGATTGATCCCGTAATCCTTGTAGAGTTTCATGACCTCGGCGTTCATCTTCGTCGGGTCGTCTTTAAATTTTTCCTTCAGCTCCTGCATCTTGGGCGAGAGCGCGGCCATCCGCCGCATCGACTTGTTCGCCTTCGTCTGCAGCGGCCAGAGGATGAGCTTGATGATCGCGGTCAGGATGAGGATCGCGACGGCGTAATTCCCGACGAGCCTGTGGAGCAGGTTCATCATATTGAGGAGCGCTTCGCTGACCAGTTTCCAGAGGCCGAAATCCATGATCTCGGCCTCGTCGTGCGTCAGTTCCGCGAGGCGATGGTAGAGCTTCGGGCCGACGTAAAGCTGGAATTGCGCCTTCGCGGTTTGGCCAGGCTCGACTTTGAAAGCGGGCAGGCCCATGGCGCCTTCGATCCCGTAATCCGGCTCGCCGTTAGCCTTCTTCCCCGCCTCGAATCGCTCGGCCCAGACCTCGTTCGCCTTTGTCCCGAGCGGGGTGATGAGCGTGGCGAAAAATTGATTACTCACCCCGAGCCATTCCGCGCTCCTGATCTTCTCCTCGAAGAATTCCATCGCGGGCCGCTTTTCCTTGCCGATGAACGGATAATTCTGCGCCGCAAACCAGCTCACATCGGTCGACTTCGTCTTGCCGTCGATACACCACGTCACGCGGGTGTAGTTCGGCAAATCGTTATGATGAATCGGGGCGGCCGAACCGAGGGCGACGAAGTAACCCGGATTCGAGTAGGCGTTCGCTCCGCCATTCTGGAAATCGATTTCGAGCTGCGCGACGTAACTGTCCTTCTCGTTAGGGGGAAGCGTGAACGTTTTGCGCAGCTGCACGTTGTTCGGCAGCGCGCGCTCGAATTGCACGCTCTCCTTCCCCGGCACCACCGTGAATTCCTCGAGCAGCGGCGCGGCCGGCTTCTCGACGATCGCGCCGATCGGCAAGCGCTGCCGGGCGTTCAACTTGACTGGCCCGCCGTCCTCGTCCCGGTGTTTGGGCAGCACCGCCTCCGCGATCCCTCCGCCGCGATTCGTCAAAAGCAACTCAAGATCCGCGTTGCGCAAGGTCGTCGTGTGCTCGACAAACGACGGCGGCGCCGGGGTCGCCTCGTTAGGCGGAAGGGACGGGGTAGAGCGAGGCTCCGTCGCGCCAGGAGTCGCGGAGTTCGGTGCAAGAGCGACCGGCGCGGATGGGCTCGGCGAAGCGAGCGGCGTCACCGGCATGGGCGGTGGGTGCTTCGCCACATAGACCTGCCATGCCGCCAATCCAATGACGACAAGAAAAATGGCAACCCAGGCTTG
>JBDTCM010000368.1:0-11034 GCA_039923575.1 Chthoniobacterales bacterium | reverse complement strand
CTTCGCGCAATACGACACCGCGGACAAGGCCAGGAACTTTTCCGACGCGCTCCTCGCAAAAGTCCGTGCCCTGCCCGGTGTGACGAGTGCGTCGGTCGGGACCAATCCTCCCCAGTTGGGCGGCTGGCAGAGTTCGTTTTACCGCGAAGGGATCGGCACGCCGGCCGCCTCTGATCAACCGGATGCGGATAGCGAAGTGGTCGCGCCGGATTATTTCGCGACGCTCAAGACGCCGCTTCTGCGCGGACGCACGCTCGACCGTCGCGATACGAAAAACTCCCCGCTCGCCGTAGTGATCGATCAGACTTTGGCGGATAAGATTTTTCCCGGTGAGAATCCGTTAGGCAAAAAAATCTCTTCCGGCCCGGACGGCGACCGGGTGGAAAAACGCTGGTTCGAAATCGTCGGAGTCGTCGGGCGCATCCAATTTCGCGGCTTCGACGATCCGACGACGCTGCCGGCCGTCTACTTTTCCCAGGCCCAGGTGCAGCGAAGTAATCTCGTCCTGCTCGTGCGTTCCACCGTCGGCCAGGCCGCGCTCGAAAAATCGACCCGGGAAATCGTCGCGTCGATCGATCCGTCGCAACCCGTCTTCGATGTGCGCAGCATGATGGATCGCGTGGAAGATACCTGGGCGGCGCCGCGTTTGCTCACCTTCCTGCTCGCAGTCTTCGCCGGACTCGCGCTCGTCCTCGCGACCATCGGTCTTTACGGCGTGATCGCTTACATCGCGGCGCGGCGGTTGCGCGAAATCGGCGTGCGCCTCGCGCTCGGTGCGCAACGCACCGACATTCGCACCCTCATTCTCGGACACGGCCTGCGCCTGCTCGGCGTCGGTCTGCTCGCCGGCGTGGTCGGAGCGCTCGTTTGCTCGCGTCTTCTCCGCAGCGTCCTCTTCGGAGTCGATGCAGTTGATCCTTCGATCTACCTCGGAGTGAGCCTGCTTCTCGCCCTCGCCGCGCTCTTAGCTTCCTGGCTGCCGGCCCGACGCGCGGCGCGAGTCGATCCGATGATCATCCTGCGCGCAGAATGAACAATTCAAAAAATCCCTAACGAATAGATATACAATGCTGACCGACCTTCGTTACGCCATCCGGATGCTGATCAAGTCGCCTTCCTTCAGCGTCATCGCCATCGTCGCGCTCGCTCTGGGCATCGGCGCGAACACGGCGATTTTCAGCGTAGTCGATGCCGTCCTCCTGCGGCCGTTGCCTTACCCGGAGCCGGATAAGCTCGTCCTGTTGCGCGAGCGGATGCCGATCTTTGATTCGGGCTCGGTCAGTTATCCCAACTTCGTCGATTGGCGCGCCGCGCAACGCAGTTGCACCGATCTCGCGATCTATCGGCGCGACTCGATGAATCTCTCGACCCGCGATGAATCAACCCCGCCGGTGCGAGTCGATGCCGGGGTCATGAGCTGGAACATGATGCGCATCGTCGGCCTCAAGCCGATTCTGGGCCGCGACCTGACCGAAGCGGAGGATGTGCCGAACGGACCGAAAGTCGCGCTTATCAGCGAGGGACTGTGGCAGCGGCGTTTCGGCGGCTCCAAGAAAGTGCTCGGCCAGCAACTGGTGGTGGACGCCGTCCCGCGTACCATCGTGGGCGTTTTGCCTAACGAAATGCGGATCATGCGCGGGGCGCAGGTTTTCATTCCGTTAGGCGATCTGCTCACGGACTCGGCGGTCCTGCAGCGCGACAATCATCCCGGCTTCTCCGGCCTCGGCCGGCTCAAGCCGGGCGTCTCGCTGCGCCAGGCCCAGGCCGATTTCGATCACATCGCGCGTGATCTGACCCGGCGTTATCCGGCGACGAACAGCGGCCGCACGATCAATGCCCGCCCGCTCCTGGAAGCAACGGTGGGTGATTACCGGCAGAGTCTTCATCTTCTCCTCGCCGCGGTCGCCTGCGTGCTCCTGATCGCCTGCGCGAATGTGGCCAACCTGCAACTGGCGCGCGCGCTCTCGCGCGGCAAGGAACTGGCCGTGCGGGCGGCGATGGGCGCGAGCCGCTGGCGCTTGATGCGGTTGCTGCTGATGGAGAGCACGGTGCTGGGACTCGTCGGCGGCGCGGCGGGAATTCTGATCGCGGTCTGGAGTCTCGACGCGATTCACGCCTTGAGCCCGGCCAGCGTGACACGTTTCCAGGAAACGCGGCTCGATTTTCTCACTCTTGGTTTCGCGACCGCGATCGCGCTACTTTGTGGAATCCTGGTCGGCGTCTGGCCCGCCTGGAGAGTCTCGCGCCTGGTTTCGCTCAGCGGCGTCTTGCATGAGACCGGCACGCGCGGCGGGAGCGACAGCGCCGGCCGGCAACGCGCGCGCGGCGCGCTCGTCGTGACCCAGGTCGCGCTTGCCCTCGTCCTCGTGGCGGGCGCCGGCCTGACCTTGAAAAGTTTCTGGCGTTCGCAAAATGCGCCGCTCGGTTTCGAGCCGAACGGAATCCTCACCATGACGCTCTCGCTCCCGGCGGCGCGTTATGATTCGGATGAGAAGATCATCAGTTTTTACGCGCGGCTGCTCGAGCAGGTCGAAGCGTTGCCGGGCGTAACCGCGGCATCGATCGGCGAGAACGTCCCCTTCGACAACACCGAGTGGGACAGCTCGTTTCATATTACCGGCACGCCCCCAGCGATCCCGGGTCATGAGCCTTCGGCGGAGGTCAACGTGATTTCACAAGACTACTTCAAGGTAATGAAAATGCCGTTGCTGCGTGGGCGTGCCTTCGGTCCGGAGGACAGGGCCAAACAACCGCGTGCGGTGATCATCGACGACTTGTTCGCCGCCCGATTTTTCCCGGGCAAGAATCCGATCGGCCAGCACATCGACGACAACCAGACGGAAGACAAAAATCCGCCGCCGCTCACGATCGTGGGAGTGGTGCCTCACGTGCGCTCGGAGGCGCCGGGGGAAGAATTCGATCGGCTGAATCTGCCACAAATCTATTACAGCGCGACGCAACTCGCGACGCACGACAACAATCTGCTCGTGCGGGTGGCGAGCGGCGATCCAGCCCGGCTCGCGCCCGAGGTCGTGCGCGAGGTGGGGCGGATCGATCCCGATCAACCCGTCGCGGCCATCGCGACGATGGAAAAGAACATCAGCGAAAGCCTCGCGACCCGTCGCCTAACGATGACGCTGCTTGGTTCCTTTGCCGTCCTCGCTCTTGTCCTCGCGAGCGTAGGGCTTTACGGCGTGATGGCGCTGAGCGTGACGCAACGGACGCGGGAGTTTGGCATCCGTCTCGCCCTCGGCGCGCCGCGTGAAGATGTTTTTCGGCTCGCGCTCGGGCGCGGATTGTTTCTCGTCGCGATCGGACTGGTGATTGGTCTTTTTGGTGCGCTCGGCGCGGGTCAGGCCCTGACGAGTCTTCTCTATGACGTGGGTGGACTCGATCCGGTGGCGCTGGGCACGGCCATCGTCGCGCTCGCATTCGTCACCGTTCTCGCCTGCTGGTTTCCGGCGCGTCGCGCCACCCAGGTCGATCCGATTGTCGCGCTTCGCTATGAATGAGGGGGAAAACGTGATTCGAGATTCGAGATTCGTTCCGCAACCCCGGTTGCAACCAGCGAAGACTTCATTTTGTCCGATGTAACGATTCACGATTCAACGATCCGCGACTCAACACCCAACCACACACCATGATCACCGACCTTCGCTACGCTTTCCGCATGCTCCTGAAATCGCCCGGTTTCAGCAGCATTGCCATTCTCACCCTGGCTTTGGGCATCGGCGTGAACGCCGCCATCTTCAGCCTCGTCCACGCATTGCTTTTTCAGGCCCCGGCTTACGCCCGGCCGAATCAGATCGTGCAGGTCTTCTCGCAAAACGCGAAAGATCCGAAAATCTTTCGTGGTTTTTCCTATCCCACCTATCGGGATATCCGGGAGCAAAACACCGTCTTCGACGACGTCCTCGCGCATAACCTCGCCATGATCGGGATCGGCGAAAAAGCCGATAGTCGCCGCGCCTTCGCCGATCTTGTGAGCGCGAATTATTTTTCCGTGCTCGGGGTCTCACCGATCGCCGGGCGCGCTTTTCTGCCGGCGGAAGAAACACCCGGCAGCAGCGCGCACGTCGCCATCGTCAGTTACAGTTACTGGCAGAAACATGACGGCGATCCGGGCTTGCTCGGATCTTCCATGCAGATCAACGGCCGCCCCTACGCGATCATCGGGATTCTTCCCAAAGGCTTTACCGGCACGATGCACATCTTTTCGCCCGAGGTCTGGCTGCCGCTGGGCGTTTACGATCAGGTCGCGAATAATTTTCAATCGGAGAATCATTTCTCGTTAGGCGAGCGAGGCGGACAGCAGTTGCTTCTGCTCGGGCGTTTGAAAGCCGGATTCACTTCGGCGACCGCCGGGCCGGCGCTGAAAGGGCTCGCGACCAACCTGGAAAAGGCTTTCCCGATTGAGCAGAAGGACCAGACGTTTATCGCCACGCCGCTCTCGCGCTTCGGCACCAGCACGAGCCCTGATCACGACGGCCCGGTGCGGATGCTGGGCACGCTGCTCCTGAGCATGGCGGCGGTCGTTCTGCTCGTCGCCTGCCTGAACCTCGCCAACATGCTCCTGGCGCGGGGCACGGCGCGGCGCAAGGAATTCGCGCTCCGGCTCGCACTCGGGGCGCACCGTTCCCGGATCGTGCGCCAGCTCCTCACCGAGGGTCTCGTCCTGGCGTTGTTAGGCGGAGCCATCGGCCTGCTTCTCGCCCTCTGGTCGTCCGACCTGCTGGTGGCGTCGTTAGGCGCGATGCTCCCGGTCGATCTGGTCTGGCTGGGCGGCCCGAATCTCGCCGTCCTCTCCGCCACCTTTGCGTTCTGCGTCCTCGGCACGCTTGGCTTTGGTCTCGGGCCCGCGCTCAAGCTCTCGCGCGCTGGCGTCATGACCGATCTGAAGGAACATGCCAGCGAAGATCCGGTCGTTCGTCATTGGAAATTCCTCCCGCGCAATCTGCTCGTCGTGGCGCAAATTGCCTTCTCGCTCGCCCTCCTCACCGCGGCCGCGCTTTTCGTTAGGGGCGCACTCAAGGCGGCCTCAGCCGACACCGGACTCAAAACGGATCGCACTTTTCTCCTCGAGGTCGATTCCGCGCTGAGTGGTTACGATCAAACGCGCGGACCCGAACTTTATCGCACCTTACAGGAGCGGCTTGGCGCGCTTCCGGGCGTCGAGCACGCCAGCATATCCGCCACGATTCCATTTGGAATGGTTACGCTCGACAAGAAGGTGCGCCGAGACGGCCCCGAACCCGCTTCGGGCGCGCGACCGGCCACTGCGGCCGACGGCCTCACTTTCAACGCCAGTTGGAACAGCGTGAGCGCGGATTATTTTGCGACGGTCGGCTTGCCTCTGCTCCGCGGACGCGCTTTCACCGCGGCGGAAGCAACGCTTGGAGGTGGTCCAGCAGTGGCGATTATCGATCAGGTTCTGGCCAAGAAACTTTGGCCGGACGGCGATGCGCTCGGGCAGCGAATCCAGTATGACAGCAACGCGGCAGAGCGCGCGAAACAAAAGGCTGCGGGCGACGGAAAAAATGCGAGCGGAGCGATCAAGCCGGGCGAATCGATTGAGATCGTCGGGATCGTCCCGGCGACGCGACACGCGTTGTTTGAAAGCGAGCCGAGTGGCGCGATCTACCTGCCCTTCGCGCGCGGTTTTCAAAGCAACATTTTCTTCGTCATCAAATTCAATTCCCTCTCGCGCAGTAATGAAGTGGCGACGGCCGATCTCCTGCGCCGCACCGTGCACGCGGTCGATCCCGCGCTCGCGGTGTTGTCGCTCAAGACATTCGATCAACATCTCGAGAACAACGTCCAGCTCTGGCTGATCCGCGCCGGCGCGGCGCTCTTCTCCATCTTCGGCGGCCTCGCGCTCGGACTCTCGGTGGTTGGTGTTTACGGCGTCAAAGCGTACGCGGTCGCGCGGCGCACACGCGAGATCGGCATCCGGATGGCGTTGGGCGCGCGGCCGGGCGCGGTGCAATGGATGTTTCTCCGCGAAGGATTCGTTATGCTCGGAGCCGGCCTTATCATCGGGCTCTTGCTCGCTGTCGGCATTGGCAAAGTGGTCAGCGGTTTGCTTTATGAGGTTGGCGCGCTTGATCCGATCGCCTTCACGATCGCGCCTGTCCTGCTCGCCGGAGCCGCACTTCTCGCGACCTGGTTCCCGGCTCGCCGCGCCGCACGAGTCGATCCGATGGTTGCGCTGCGGACTGAGTGATCACGCGTCGGCGGGAACCGACTCGCGCGCTCGAGCGGCGGTTAACCTTCGCCCGTCAGCAGTATGTGTTTAGCGTCGGCGCGAGGTAAGGCCCTGCCATCTCGCCTGAGGCGAGCTGGCAAAGCACGCCGAGGGACCTCCCATCAGATCTGGTGGCCTTGCCGCAGTTGCACCAGATAGCGGACCCGCCAACCGTATAGATAGGACGCTAAACACGTCTCGTCTGCACCGGACGGAAGTTGCTTGTGACGCCTGGCGTTCGTGGTTTCAATCGAGCGATGAACCGGATGTTGCTTTTTCTCACAGCGTTATTCGCGGCGGGTTTGCTCGGGGCGCAAACGCCGGCGCCTTCCGTCAAGGCGAAAGCATCGCCGCCGCCGACGGACTTCGACATTCGCTGGGCGGTGAAAATTCCGATGCGCGACGGCGTGCAACTCAACGCCACGCTTTATCTGCCCAAAGCGAACGGGACCACGAAAATTCCCGCGGTCTTCACGCTCACGCCCTATATCTCGGATACGTATCATGCTCGCGGAGCGTACTTCGCCGCGCATGGCTACGCCTTCGCGCTCGTGGACGTGCGCGGCCGCGGCAATTCCGGCGGCGAGTTCGAGCCGTTCGCAAATGAGCCGAAAGACGGCCACGACGTCGTGGAATGGCTGGCGCAGCAGGATTTCTGCAACGGCAAAGTGGCGATGTGGGGCGGTTCCTATGCCGGCTTCGATCAATGGGCGACGGCGAAGGAATTTCCGCCGCATCTCAGCACGATCGTGCCGGTCGCTTCGGCCCATCCGCCGCTCGATTATCCATCGACCAATAACGTCGGCCAGACTTACGACGTGCGCTGGTTCACCCTCACAAGCGGACACACGAGCCAGGAAAATCTTTTCGCCGACGACAAATTCTGGAACGCGAAATTTCTCGACGCCTATCGCAAACACATCCGGTTTCGCGACCTCGATTCGTTCGTGGGAAATCCGTCGCAAAATTTCCAGCGCGTCCTCCTCCATCCGATGGCGGACAGTTATTACGACGCGATGACGCCGAGCACGGAGCAATACAAGAAGATCGTGCTGCCGGTGTTGACCATCACCAGCCAATACGACGGCGATGAGATGGGCGCGATGGCCTACTACCGCGATCATCTGGCGCATGCATCGGCGGACGCGCGCGCAAAACATTTTCTCGTGATCGGCCCGTGGGATCACGCCGGCACGCGCACGCCGACCGATGAAGTCGATGGCGTGAAGCTGGGCGCGGGTGCGCTCCTCGATCTCAACGACCTGCACCGGCGATGGTACGACTGGACGATGAAGAGCGGCGCGCGTCCGGAATTTTTGAAAAAACTGGTCGCGTATTACGTCCTCGCGCCCGGCAACAGCGGCGCGAACGGGGAATGGCGTTACGCCGATTCCCTCGCGGCGGCGAGCGCCCCTGCGCGCAAATTCTACCTCGATGCGCAGGGCGATGGGCATGGCGTCTTCCGCTCCGGTTCGTTAGGCGAAACACCACCGAAGAGCGGCGCGGACGAATACATTTACGATCCCCTGGATCTGCACCGCGGTGAAATGACCGAAGGACCGGAGCGCAACGAAAAGATCGCGTTACTCGATCAAAGTTACGCGCTCAACATCGGTGCCGACGGTCTGGTTTATCACACGGAACCGTTCGCGGCGGAGACCGAGTTTATCGGTTGCCCGCAGCTCACCCTTTGGGTTTCGATCGACACGCCCGACACTGATCTCGAGGCCGATCTTTACGAAATCCAGCCGGATGGAACGAGCATTTATCTCTGGGGCGATCTGCGCCGGTTGCGTTATCGCGAATCCTTGCGCGAGGCGAAGCTGGTGGCGCCGGGTGAAATCGTGCGCTGCGATTTCGCGCCCGGAACTTTTGTCGGGCGCCGCCTGCTGAAAGGGAGCCGGTTGCGGCTCATCGTCTCATCCCCCAACTCGATCGCGACGCAAAAGAATTACAACTCGGGCGGCGTGGTCGCCGACGAGACCGCCAGGGACGCGCGCACCGCGCACGTGAAAATTTTTCATGACAGTGAACACGCGAGCCTGATTCAACTGCCGGTGCGTTGAATCAACCAAGTTAGTGATGACCCAACCGGCGCTGAAGACGGTTGGTTGACAATATGGTCTCAACGAGACCACACAATGACCATGGAATCTGTGAGCGTGGCGACACTGAAAAGCAGGCTCAGCTATTACCTTCAGGCGGTGAAGAAAGGGAGGGAGATCATGGTGACTTCGCATGACCACCCTGTCGCCAGATTGCTGCCGCTCGAGAAACGCCCTCCGGCGTTCGAGGTCATTCCAGCGGCCAAACCGATTGCGTCGTTAAGGAAGGTCAAGGGCATCAAGCTGGAGTTCGACCCAGTTGATTATCTACTCGAAGACCGGCGCAGCCGGATACGTCGGTCGTGCTGCGAAGACTGCGCCGGGAATCCCCGCCGCTCGAGTTGGGTAACGTGGGAACACGCCGATGCCAGCGTCTTGCTGCTGGGCGAGACCTTGCGCACGATCGATCGCATGCGGCTCAGCGGAGTGGTGGGAGATCTCATCCGTCAGCCTCGAGGAGCCGAGAGCTTTTGGTCGAGATTGTAGGCGGCGCTGATGAGGGCCAGATGGCTGAAGGCCTGCGGGAAATTGCCGAGGTGCTCACCGCACGGGCCAAGTTCCTCGGAAAACAAACCCACATGATTGGCATAGCCGAGGGTCTTCTCGAAAATGAAACGGGCCTGATCGAGATCGCCGGCGCGCGAGAGGCATTCGACATACCAGAACGAGCACATGGAGAAGGTGCCTTCTTTTCCGGACAATCCGTCGGAGCTGGAGTGGCAGAGGTTGTAGCGATAGACGAGAGAGTCTTCAACCAATGATTCTTCGATCGCTTTGAGAGTCGAGATCCAGCGCGGATCGGTTGGGCCGATGAATTTTACCAGCGGCATGAGAAGGCAGGCAGCATCGACCGTATCGGCGCCTTTGTGCTGGAGGAAGGTCTGGCGTTCCGGAGACCAGAAGTTTTCGTAAACGTCCCGGTAAATTTCGTCGCGCACCTTGTGCCAACGGTCGAGCGGCGCGGGGAAGGAGCGCTTTTGCGCGAGGCGAATCGCGCGGTCGAGGGCGACCCAGCAAAGCACGCGCGAATAGGTGAATTCCTGCCGGCCGCCGCGCACTTCCCAAATGCCTTCATCGGGCCGCTGCCAGTTATTGCAGACATACTCGATCAGCGGGTGAGCTGCATCCAGAAGTCATAGGAGATCGGCTGGCCGTATTTGTTGTAGAGATAGACCGAATCCATGAGCTCGCCGTAGATGTCGAGTTGGAGCTGGTCGTAGGCGCCATTGCCAATGCGAACGGGTGCGGATTTTGGTTCTTCCGGTTTTATAATGGGTAGAGATCGAGCTTACCGCAGAAAAAGAGAATGCGGGTGCGGTAGTTTTGGAAGGAGCGAAAACCTCGAGCGTTGGATTTGATCGATTGAATTTGGCTATTGAGTCCTTCGGTGACCGCGTTGGTGATGGAATAACGCAGATAGGTGAGAATGTTTTCCAGATGGCGCTGAATCATTCGGGCTACTTTCTTGACCGCCGGTAAGCGGCTGCGCGTGGCCCAAGCGAACCAGTTTTTGAAGAACTTGCGCGCGCTGACTTCATAGCGATAGAGCCAGAGTTTGCTGAAGAGCTCCTTGATCGCCCAGGCACGTGCCACACGCAGGCCGCTCCATTTCAGGCGCGCAAAATCCGCCGCTTGCTCGGCGCTGAGATGGCGGGGATTGAACAACCAGAGTTGGCGGGTGCCTTTGAGCGTCTCATCACCCGCCGCGAGCAGCTCTTTGTTCTCCTGCCGGCGCACCTTGTCCACCGCTTCATTGAGGTGCTTGGCAATGTGAAACTTGTCATGCACCAGCGCGGCCTGCGGCACCTCCAGACGAGTGGCGGCGATGAAGGCCGGGGCCATGTCCAGTGCGACCGCTTCGACTTGTGCGCGTTGTTCCTCGGGCAGACTCTGCCAGAGGCTTTGCCCCGCCGCTTGATCACAGCCCTCCACCACTTCCAGGACGCGGCTGCGCCGCAGATCGCTTAAGAGCGCGATGTAGGACTGACCCGCGCCAAAGCTCTTCTCATCCAGACCCATCTCGGGCACCGCTTCGAGCTCGCGTCGCGCCAGGCCGCGCGCCACCGCCCGATCCATGATCCGCTGCAGCGCATCCCAATCCAGTCCCAGTAAGACGCACGCCTGGCTTAGGCTCCGGCTGGCGCGCAGCACATCGAGCGCAAAACGCTCGAAAAACAGGGTAAAACGCGAGCCTCGTTCTGCCCACGGCACGGCGATGGTCTTGACCCCATGCTCCCGGCAGCGGCTCCGGGGCACGCGCGCCGTTATTACCGTTTCAAACTGCATCGTATCCAGGTGCCTCCACCTCCGCTCCGGAACGTGGTCCGCCAGCGGACAAAACTTCCCGCATTGCGGACAGGGGGCCTCCTCGCCCGGAGTCCACCCCACCTGGATCTCCACCCTCTTGCCACTCACATCCAATTCCACCTCTTCCACCGCCCAAGGACTCTTGACCCCAAGTAACAACCCGTAATGGTGATGCAGTTCATTTTCTTTCATCCCCAACTCTTCTGCCCATCTCCGCTCTTACTGTCAGCCATTAAATCGCCGGAAGAACCTCTAAAGGCTGATCGGGGCTCAAAGGCCCCTCCCACGTCAGGTAGTTCGGGGCGGCGCGAGCATTAAGTGGAGTGGCCGCGGCAGGTTGCGCTGAGACAGCGCGCACGCTACACGCTGAAAGGGCAG
>JBDTCM010000367.1:0-7502 GCA_039923575.1 Chthoniobacterales bacterium | reverse complement strand
CGGGCAGTTCTTTCCGCCCACTCGCACGAAGGGCGCGCGCCGCGACGAGCGCCTCGCCTTTCGTCAGGTAAGGCGTCAGTCCGGTCAGTTTGAATTGGCAGCACTCCGTCCGCCGCAGGCATTGCCGCTCCACTGGACGGGTCGCGAGCTCGGCATAGATTCGACGCACCTCGGTGGCTGCGGCGGGCAGGAAGTCGCCGTTGGGATCAGGTCTTCGCTTCATAACCGGCATCGTTAGTCCGGAAGATGCCCGTCGTTGCCGGACGCCGCAAACTTGGGTCCGATTTGCCATTGGGCTGCGCTCCGGTTAATGCTCCACCTATCCTTATGATGAAAACAGTCTTGCACCATCGTCAGCCTGCTCTGCGCAGTCTCCTTGCGCGCTCAATCAGACTCGAGTCCCGCGCCCGCCGCCGGGACGCCGCTCGACAAAAATCCGCCGCCGCTCAATCCCGCCAACATGGATACGTCGGTCAAGCCAGGGGACAATTTTTACCGCTACGCCAACGGGAACTGGCTCAAGAACAATCCTGTGCCACCAGAATATTCGCGCTGGGGAAGTTTCAACGAGCTGATCGAAAAGAACAACGACGCGCTGCACGAGATTGCCGAGAAGGCCTCGGCTACCGCGGCCAGGGAAGAGAGCGAATCCAAACCCGGGAAAGCGGTCAACAACGACGTGCAAAAAGTGGGCGACTTTTACGCCAGCGGGATGAACGAAGGGGAAATCAACGCTGCTCGCGTGCAGCCTTTGCAGGACGAGATCAAGCACATCGATGCGATCAAAGATCGCGCCGCCCTAACGAAAGAAATCGGTCATCTTCACAGCATCGCATTGGGGCGCTCTTCGGCTTTACCTCCGGCCAGGACGACAAGAACAGCACGATGGTCATCGCCCAGGCTGGCCAGGGGGGACTTGGCCTGCCTGATCGCGATTACTACACGAAGGACGATGAGGCTTCGAAGAAGCTGCGCGAGCAATACGTCGCGCATGTGACGAAGATGTTCACCTTGCTCGGCGATTCGGCCGCGCAGGCGGCCGCGCACGCGAAGACGGTGATGGAGATTGAGACGTCGCTGGCCAAGCCGGCCCGCACCCGCGTCGAGCTGCGCGATCCGCAGAAAAATTACAACAAGATGTCCGAGGCCGACCTGCAGAAGCTCACGCCCGACTTCCATTGGGGCGATTACTTCAAGCAGCTCAACCTCGCCGCGCCGGGCGCGATCAATGTCGGCCAGCCGGAATTCTTCACGGCCGCCAACACCGTCTTCAAAACCGTCCCGCTCGATGATTGGAAGACTTATCTGCGCTGGCATCTGATTCACGATTCCGCGCCGCCTTTGTCGCAGGATTTCGTCGACGAAAACTTTAACTTTTTTGGCAAAACCCTGAGCGGCACGGAGAAACTCAAACCGCGCTGGAAACGAGTCGTGAGCGCAACCGACAATGAGATCGGCGAAGCGCTCGGCAAACTCTACGTGGCCGATCATTTCCCACCGGAAGCCAAAACGCGCGCGCTCGAAATGGTCAATCACCTGGAGGAGGCGCTGGCCGATCGGATCAAGTCGAATGATTGGATGGACGAGCCAACCAAGAAAGAAGCACTCAAGAAACTCGCGGCCTTCTCGGTCAAGATTGGTTACCCCGATAAGTGGCGCGATTACTCCGCATTGAAAATCGATCGCGGGCCTTATGTCCTCAACGTCATGCGAAGCGACCAATTCGAAGTCGCGCGCGAGATGAAAAAAATCGGCAAGCCGGTCGATCGCAGCGAGTGGGGAATGACGCCGCTGACGGTCAACGCCTACTACAATCCGAACCTGAACGAGATCGTTTTCCCGGCCGGCATTTTGCAGCCACCATTCTTTAACCCTAACGCCGACGATGCCGTCAATTACGGCGGCATTGGCGCCGTCATCGGCCACGAGATGACCCACGGTTTCGACGATCAGGGCCGGCAATACGACGCCACCGGCAACCTCCGCGACTGGTGGACACCGGCCTCCGCGAAAGCTTACACCGAGCGCTCCAAAGCCATCGTTGCGCAGTATGCCGCCTACGAGCCGCTGCCCGGCCTGCACGTCAACGGCGAACTCACGCAGGGCGAAAACATCGCCGACATCGGCGGCCTCAAAATCGCCTACGCTGCTTTCCAGAAAGCCCTCGCCGCACATCCGGAGGAGGCGAGCAAAAAGATCGACGGCTTTACTCCTGACCAGCGCTTCTTCCTCGCCTGGGCGCAAATCTGGCGCGCCAACCAGCGCGACGAAGAAACCAAGCTGCGCCTCAACACCGATCCGCATTCCCCGGGCCAGTTCCGCGCTAACGGACCGCTTTCGAATATGCCGGAATTCCAAAAGGCCTTCAATTTGCCAGACGGTTCCGCCATGGTGCGACCCGCCAGTGAGCGCGCAAATATCTGGTAAAAACGATCCTCAATATCGCCGCCGCCTCGCTCCGAATCGCGTGGGCGGCGGCGGCGGTTTTCTTCCGGTTGGGACCTTCGTGTGATTGCGGGCGGGAGGGGCGTGCCAAAAAAACTTCGTCATTTTTGAAAATAAGGTTTGCCAGACCGAGCCCGACTCGCGTAAATGCAAATTGTTCTGGGGGGAACAGCCGCCCTTCATGCTCTTCGAGTGTGGAGGGCGGTACTTTTTTCTACCCGCTCCTTCCCGGGAGCGACCCCATATCTCGCTGACGGGTCGCGGATTTCCGCGTTACTTCTCCACCGTCACAAGGTGCGCCTGGATCTTGCCGCTGATTTGGCCCGCTCCGAAGCGCGCGGTGAGCGCCTTTGCAGCGACCACCGTGGCGTCGCCCAGAAGCGAGGGATCACGCTCCTCGATCTCACTGCGCAGCGGCGTTCCCTGGCAGTAAGCCATCGCCGGGATGCGGGACGACCTGGCCTCGCTCCGCGCCGCCACCGTCTCGATTTGCGGCGTCGCCGTAAACCCCGCCGCGGCCAGATCCCGCGCAATCGTCGCGCGGTCGTGATATCCATGCGGGACGCGCGCGTGAAAGCGCGGCGGATCGTTTGGAAAAAGCTTCGCCAAAGCCTTCGTCACCGTATCGATAAATTCGTTCTCTTCGATCCGGTCCCACACGTTGAAGACAAAAACGCCGCCCGGGCGAAGGACCCGGCGCACCTCCGCGAAGGCCTTCGCCTTGTCGGGAAAAAACATCACCCCGAACTGGCAAATGACCGCGTCAAAGATCTCGTCGGGGAAGGGGAGCGCCATCGCATCCGCCTGACGCCATTCCACCGCACGCTTCGTCCCGATGGACTTTGCTTGTTCCAGCATCGCTTCATTCAGATCCGTCGCGATAATCGACACGCTCGCCGGCAAGGTGGAAGCCATGGCGCGAGTAACGACGCCGGTGCCGGCCGCGATTTCGAGAACGCTGGAGAGCGATCGCCCTTCCAGTCGCTTCACCAGGCTCGCCGCATAAGGCTCGAAAACCATCGGCACAAAATACATCTCGTAGAGCTTCGGGATGGAACCGCTGAAAGTGGTGTCGCTGTCTGAAGTGCTCATGTTGTTGCTCGCTTCAATTCTCTCGCGCTCCAGGGGAACAGCGACGCTTCTCCAGGCAGCCGCGAGATTTTATATCACGTGACTCGGGAAAGGTCTAACGACCTGCCCCCCGCCGCGAATCAATCCGAAAGAATGTGAGTGGCATGGGTCACCGCCGCTCCCGCCCGCAGCGCCGCGCTCACCATGGCCGCCTCGATCAGCTCTGCGTCCGTCGCGCCGGCTTTGCGCGCATTGGCCGCATGGATATCGATACAGTAGGGACACTGCGTGGTGTGCGCGACGGCGACCGCGATCAGCTCTTTGTATTTCACGGGAATCGCCCCGTCGGCTAACGCCGCCTTGTCGAACGCCCAAAACGCGGTCATCACGTCTGGCGCGACCTGGGCCATTTTCTTTAATCTGCCGAGATTTTTTTTGTCGTACATGGAGAAGTGCTAGCCCAGCCTGCTTGTTTTGGAAAGTTCGCAGTGAAACCTGACGAATGTCGACGCGCGAAGGGTCACGATTGGCGTCAGCGTTGTCGCGCCAAAGGTCGGGTCAGGCAGGTGGGGCCGCCTCCTCCTTTGAGGCTGATTTCGCTTCCTTCATACGACAGGACCGTCGCTCCGGCGGCTTCGAGTCGCGCGCGAGTGATCGGATTGCCGGCGACCATCACGCAACGGCGCGGGGCGATGGCGAGAACGTTGGCGCCCATGCTTTCGAACTCCTCGTCGGGTCCTTCCACCAAGGCGATGCCCCGTTCCAGGAGTTGCTCGCGGAAAGGCACTGGCATGAGGGGCGAATAGACCACCGCGAGGTCGCGATCGACGGGACTTAGGATAGACATCAGGTGAAAGACATCGCCGGGCCCTCGCCAATGCGGCAGCGGCACGATGATGAACTCATCGATGCTATCGCCGAGGAAAGTGCGGAGCTGCGCGATGCCGGAGTCGTTCGTGCGGTAACCGCGGCCGACTGCCAGCGTGCGTTCATCCAGCCAGGCGACGTCACCACCCTCCAGCCGGCCGGGCGCCTGGATCGTGCCGAGGATCGGGCAACCCAGCGCACGCAAAGCGGCTTCCTGCGCGGCCGGCTCTCCCTCGCGCTGCGGCTTGCCCATGCGACCAAGGATGACTCCGCGGTCGCAGACGACCGCCGGGTCCCTGACGTAGATCGAATCCAGCCCGACCCCTTGCGCCTTCGGTAGGAGGGTGATCTCGCAACCCGAGCTACCCAGAACGGCGAGGAAGCTCTCGTATTGGTCGAGCGCGCGTGCGAAATCCGGCGCGGCAATGAAGTTGAGGCTTTGCCACTCGGCGGCGATAACCTCGGGCGATTGAAATGCATCGCGCGCGTGCCTGGCCACGAGACGCGTGATGGTTCCAACTTCAGATTGGCTGGTCATGGCCGGGGTGGCGCCCAGCCGATCGGGCCGCGGTAACTGCGCGTGGTGTGGAGCCCAAGCCGTTCGATCTCGGGATCATACTCGCGGCGCTTGATCCAAAGCTTTAACTCATCACGGAAGAACGTTGACTCACAATCGTAACAGGACGGAATCTCGTCGGCGTAACCTGCGTAAGTCACAACCCGAGTCCCGAGGGGCATCGCGCCTAACTGCGCAGCCACATGGTTATTGTATCTTTTGAAGAGGAAAGGGGAGAGAGGGACCGTCGCGTCGATCCTATGTTTCTTGGCCATGTTTTCCTCGAAGGGATTGTAAATGTAAAACGCGTCATACGGATTGAAGTCCAGCTCGAGCACGTTGCCGTGAATGATCTCCACGTCGTCCAGTTGCAGCCGCCGCGCCGCGCTCCTCGCCGCCGCGACCAGATCCCCGCGCTGTTCTACTCCGGTGAAAGAGCCCTCAGTGAGCGAAGCGGCGACCAGACAGAACTTGGCCGGGCCGCAGCCGACGTCCAAAACGCGCGTGCCCGGCGCCGTGACCAAAAGCTGGGCGGCTTCCGTGGCCACCCGCACCGGCGTCCAGTGCAGCGCGGATAGCTTTCGGATCTTCGGCGGGAAGACGCGGTCGAAGTTTTCGTCTTCGATCGATCGGGCCTCGGGCTCTGCGACGTCATCCTCCATCGCTTAAATGTGTCAGCAGGACAGGATTTTCAAAGCCGGAAACGTGATCTCGCGCCGGTTGAATTCTGTTGTGCACCCGGCAGCCCGTTCGTAGGCTGGCATCGAATCGCCCGTGCTCGGCCATTGGCAGCGCCGCAGCGGGCCCAACCAAAAGGAAATCTAAATGACCGACACTTATGTTCCAATGATCAGTTCCGGCACCGCCGGTCCACTCGGCGTTCTCCATCTCCCGCGTCTCTGGCAAAAGGTCTCGCTGGACTCACAGGGCAAAATCGCCGCCGGTTATCCTGGAATGGGCCGGGGCTATGACGCCATGACCTGTGCCGCGCTCGGGCTCGACGAACAGGCCGTGCAAAATTACATCAAGGATAAGAAACCGACCTACCCTCAGTTTGAGGCTTGGGTGAAGGAAAGCGCCAAGTCGCTCAACAAGGAAGCGATCGATAAACACAATGCCGCGGTGCGCGGTTATAATCACGACGACGAGACGCGCAAAAAAATTCTCGGGTTTTGCAGTCTACCGGACGACGCCTCCGCGCCGAAGGACGCCGTCAATCTCAACAACCTCGACGACTGGCACGAGTTTCACCAGGCGGTCTTGAAGTAGGTGTTGCCGGACCCGGGGGAATGTTGGCCTTTCGCAAGACCACCGAGACGTTCACCGCCGGGGCGAAGACGTTGCCGCAGCGTTACTTTGTCGCGCCGGAAGTTTTCGCCGAGGAACAGGCGAAGCTGTTCGCGCAAAAGTGGGTCTGTGTCGGACACCAGAGCCTGCTCGACCGGAGCGGCGACTACTTTATTCAAGAAGTAGCCGGTGAGAGTCTCATCCTTCTACGCGATAAGGAGGGCGAGGTGCGTGGCTACTACAACGTCTGCCGGCATCGCGGGACACGGTTGTGCGAAGAGGCGAGGGGACACTCCGCGGTTATCCAATGCCCCTATCACGCGTGGACCTATTCGCTCGATGGCCGTCTCGCCGGTGCGCCGCACATGGACGCAGTGCCGGGATTCGACAAGGCTGACTATTCGCTGCGGGCCGTGAATCTCTCCCTTTGGGAAGGATTCATCTTCGTCAAGCTGGCCGAGGAACTCACCCCGCTGGCAGAGTGGTTTGCACCGTTGGCGGGAAAGTTCACCAACTGGAATCTGCCGCTTCTGCGCTCGGCACGAAGGATCGAATACGACGTGGCGGCCAACTGGAAGTTAATCTCCCAGAATTACTCAGAGTGTTATCACTGCCCGGGCGTGCATCCGGAGCTTTCCAAAATTTCACCTTACGACTCGGCCGAGAACGATCTTTCCGAGGGACCTTTCCTGGGCGGTTTTATGGAGATTGCGAAGGGCGCCAGCCTCACGATGAGTGGTAAGGTGTGTGCGCGGCCGGTGGGCGACATCCGGGGCGAGGATCATCATCGCGTTTTCTATTACTCCATCTTCCCCAACCTGCTTCTGAGCATGCACCCGGATTACGTCATGGTGCACCAGCTCTGGCCGCAATCGCCGGGACGGACCCTCATTCAATGTGACTGGTTTTTTCATCCCGAGGCGGCCGGGGTCACCGATCCTGGCTACAACCCGGAAGACGCGATTGCGTTTTGGGACATGGTCAACCAACAGGATTGGCACATCTGCGAGCAAAGCCAGCAGGGCATCGCTTCGCGTGCTTATGAACCGGGCCCGTATTCTCCGCGAGAAAGTATCCCGGCGGCGTGGGACCGGGAGTATCTTCGCGCGATGAGTGAATCGCTAAGCCGTGGATCGTGAATCGTTACAACGTGAATCGTTAAATCGGCGAAGCGCTGTTTTCTCCTGTTCGTCCTCGTGCTCGATTCCGCGTCCCGGGTAGGGTGGGCGTCCCGCCCGCCGGTCGCCGCATCCTGCGGCGACGGACTTTCGCATTC
>JBDTCM010000366.1:0-3683 GCA_039923575.1 Chthoniobacterales bacterium | reverse complement strand
GGTGGCCGAACCGGATCTTCCACTCGTTAGGCATTATCTCGGCGGGCCGAATGTGAAGGTGCTGACTGATGCCGAGGGCGACAACATTCCGCCGCGGGAAGGCAGTCTTTATTTCATCGCCAACGTTTTGCAGCCGGGCACCGGCACGGTCCAGGCGCGTGCCGTCACGCCCAACCCCGATCACGCGCTCTGGCCCTCGCAGTTCGTCCACGTCCGCCTCGTCCTCGACAAGCTCAAAAATGCCATACTGGTCCCGAGCGGCGCCGTTCAGATCGGCCAGAACGGTCCTTACATTTTCGTGGTGAAAAAGGATGACACCCTCGATCTGCGGCAGGTCAAGCCGGGGCAGAAACAGGACGGCGACCTGACCGTGATCAAGGAAGGCCTGCGACCGGGGGAAACCGTCGTCACCGGAGGTCAGTTGCAATTAGCGCCCGGAACGAAGGTGGTCGTGACGGAGGAGGAGCAGGCTCCGCCTAACGAAGCCGGTGGGGGCAACGCGGACGCCGCGCCCTAACGAATGGCAAAATCGACCGAGAACGGCTGGGACGAGCACGGGAACGGCGCCGACGACGGACCGCCGGCCGATCGCGCTCGCGTCCAGAGCGGAAACACGCCGGCGAAGAAGCTGGTGCAGTTTTCCTCCGGCCTTTCGGGACCCTTCATTCAGCGCCCGGTCATGACGATGATGTTGACGGCGTCGATCGTCGTCTTCGGCATTCTTACCTACCGTCAGCTGGCTGTGAACGATCTTCCAGCAGTCGACTACCCGGTCATTCAGGTTAGCGTTTCCTACCCAGGTGCGAACCCGGAAACGATGGCGAACACCATCGCCACACCGCTGGAGAAGCAGTTTACCCAGATTCCCGGGCTGGATCTGACGACGAGCACCAGCTCGCAAGGGAATACCTCGATTACCCTGCAATTCGATCTCGACAAGGGCATCGATGCCGCTGCAACCGATGTCCAGTCAGCCATCCAACGCGCCAGCGGCCAGTTGCCGAGCGATCTCCCCAGCCCGCCCACTTTCACCAAATCCAATCCGAACGATCAGCCGGTCATGTATGTCGCCCTCACGAGTGACACTTTGAGCGACGGCGAGCTCTATCGTTATGGCACGACCCAGGTGTCGCAGCGGATCAACATTTTGCCCGGGGTTTCCCAGGTCAACATCTACGGCGTCAAAGGCGCGATCCGGATCAAGGTCGACCCCGGCGCGCTCGCTTCACGTGGCCTGACCTTCGCAGACCTGACGAATGCGATCCGTGCCGGCACCGCTTATTCCGGCGCCGGCCAGTTCGACGGAGCCAACAAGTCGATCACGCTCCGGCCTAACGGGCAGATCGAGACCGCCGAGGGATATCGCAATCTCATCATCAAACAGACGGCCAACGCCTCCCCGGTTTATCTCAAGGACGTGGCCCGCGTCATCGACGGGGTGGAGAACGAGCGGCTCTCGCGCCATTTCTACGTCCGTGATTTTCACCCACCGGCTTCGGTCATCGTTTTCGCCGTTTCGCGTCAGGCGGGCGCCAACGCCGTCGCGGTGGCGCGGTCGGTGCGCGAGTTGTTGCCCGAGCTGCAACGCGAACTGCCGGGCTCGATCCATCTCATCCCGGTTCACGATCGCTCGCAATCGATCGTCAATTCCCTGCACGACGTCCAGGCGACGCTCGCGATCGCCTTCGCCCTCGTCATCTTTGTCATCTTCGTCTTTCTCGGGCGCGCCAGCGACACCCTCATTCCGATGGTGGCACTGCCGATGTCGTTTCTCATCACGTTCATCGCCATGTGGTGGTTTGGTTTTTCGATCAATAACCTGACCTTAATGGCGCTGACCCTGGCGATTGGGTTTCTGGTCGATGACGCGATTGTCTTTCTCGAGAACGTCGTTAGGCGAGCCGAGGCCGGTGAATCAATTTACCGCGCCACGCTCAACAGCGCCGGCGAAATCTCCTTCACCATCCTCTCGATGACCTTGTCGCTGGCGGCGGTCTTCATTCCGCTCGCCTTCATGCCAGGATTGCTCGGCCGAATCTTTCGCGAGTTCGCCATCACCATCATCGTGGCGATTATCGCCTCCGGCCTTGTCTCGTTAACCCTCACGCCGTTGATGTGTTCGCGCATTCTCGCGGAACGCGGCCCCACCCACCGAAAATCCTGGACCGAGCGGGTCTTCAGCCGCTTCTTCGAGCCAACTCTGCGTTTTTACAGCCGTTCGCTCGATTGGTTTCTCGATCGTGGCTGGCTCGCGCTTCCGATCGTCTTAGCCTGCGTGCTTGGGGTCTGGTTTTTCTTCACAAACCTTCCTTTTACCCTCCTGCCGAGCGGCGACAGCGGAATCATCCGTGGATTCTTCATCGTCCCGGAAAGCGCCTCACCCGATGCGCAACGGCGATTGCAGGAGAAGCTGGACCCGATTCTTCAAGGTAACCCCGCCGTCGACAAATACTTTACGGTGGCCGGACGCTCGGGCCGGGGGGCGGGCGTGTTCACCGTCATCTTTTTGAAGGACGTGAGCAAGCGCCCCGACATCGACACGGTGACTGAAGAGCTGCGCAAATCCTGTAGCGGAATTCCGGGCGTGTTTCCAACCCTGAATCCGCAGCCGGTTTTGCAAATTAATATCGGAGCGACCGGCAGCTCCTTCGGGCGCTACAGCTACGTTTTGAGCGGCATCAACCCGGGCGAAGTTTACGCCGCGGCCGACAAGCTGGAAGCGAAGTTGCGCGATTACGACGGCTTCGCCAGCCCACCGCACTCCGATCTTTTCCGCAACACGCCCAACCTTGATATCAACATCGAGCGCGGTCGCGCCAGCCTTTACGGCGTCTCCACGACCAACCTCGAGAGCCTGCTCCGCGCCGCCTATTCGCAGAACTACGTCTACCTGATCAAACAGGCCGACGATCAATACCAAGTGATCGTCGAAGCGGATGACAAGGCTCGTTCCGGCCCGCAAGATTTTCGACAGATTTACGTCAAGCCCGACACTGGCGACAAGCTCATCCCGATCCGCGCCGTCACGACATCGAAGGAGACGCTCGGGCTCCAGTCAGTCAATCACACCAATCAATTCACCAGCGTCACTTTGGGCTTCGACACCAAACCGGGCGTCGCGCTCGGCGACGTGACGAGCTTCATCGCCAAGACCGCAGCGCAGGTGTTGCCGCCGACGGTGAAGGGAGAACTACAGGGCGAAGGTCTGGTGCTCCAGCAGCTCTTCCAGGCCTTGCCCTTTCTAATCATCGCCGCCGTCTTCGTCATGTATGTCATTCTCGGAATTCTCTACGAGAGCTACGTCCATCCGATCACGGTCCTATCGACGCTTTTCCCCGCGGTCGTGGGCGGGCTCATGACGCTTTGGCTTTTCGGCTCCACCCTCTCGCTCTATTCCGTCATCGGGCTCTTCCTCCTCATGGGCATCGTGAAAAAGAACGGCATCATGATTGTCGACTTTGCGCTGCACCGATTGGATGAAGGTTATGACCGCCGCTCGGCCATTCACGAAGCGAGCGTGGAACGTTTCCGCCCCATCATCATGACCACGCTGGCCGCGCTGATGGGCGCGCTCCCGCTCGCCTTTGGCTTCGGCGCCGATGGCTCGTCGCGGCGGCCGCTTGGCCTGGTCATCGTCGGCGGGTTGATCTTTTCGCAATTGATCACGCTCTACATCACGCCGG
>JBDTCM010000365.1:0-11589 GCA_039923575.1 Chthoniobacterales bacterium | reverse complement strand
CGGACGACACGGAGGTCGTCCCTCCAACTCGTGCTCGTGATCGATCTTTCTTTTCCGAGCACGAGCACGATTACGATTGGGAGAAGAGCGGACTTTGGTTGCCTTGACGCTTTCCTCCATTCAAGCTCCCGCGATGCTCGAACTGCACATGACCTGAGTTTCACCCTGCGATGGAACAGACCAAGGGGCCGGGCCGCCTAACGAGCCCACTGCTGCGCGGCACCATCATCGGGCTGGTGCTTTTGTTCTTCGCGAGCACGAACCTGCCCTGGACGCTGGATGATTACGACCAGGCGAAACAGGCATACACGTCGTTCGAGATGGTGGGGCAGGGGCACTGGCTCTACCAGCACACGCCTAACGAGAGCGTGGCGACGAAGCCGCCGCTCGTCGGCTGGGTGTCGGCGGCGCTTTTCGAGGTGACGCGCTGGTGGGAGGGGGCGTGGCGCATTCCGTCGTTCGCGGCCGCGCTCGCTCTGCTCTGGTTGATCGCGCGGGAAGCAACTGCGGCTTACGGCAGCGTCGGCGGCTTGATCGCGCTGAGCGCTTTTGGCTTCAACCTGTTGTCGCCGCGGCTGGCTACCCTGGTGCGGACCGACATGCCGCTCGCGCTCGTGACCTTTCTGATCGGCTGGCAGATCTGGCGCAAGATCCGCCGCGCGGAAGCCTGGACGAGGCGCGACCAAGGGATCGCGTTTGTGCTTCTGACGAGCGCGATGTTGATCAAGGGGCCGATCATCTACGCCTTCATTTTGCCGGGGCTGATTGTCTATCAAATCCTGCGACGGAAGAGCGGTGCGCCGAGTGGCTGGAGCGGCTGGTGGCCCTGGATTTTTTCGCTCGCCATTTTTCTCGCCTGGGCGATCGGGGGCATCATCACGCAACCGGGCTTCTACGAGAGCGTGGTGGTGCGGGAGTTTGCCGGCCGCTTTACCGAGACGATTCACAAACCGCAGCCGATCTATTTTTATCTGCCGCATCTGCTCCATAAATTCGCTCCCTGGAGCGTCCTGCTGATCGGGATTTCGATCTTTTTCTGGCGGCGGCGCGGGCGTTTGATGCAGCCCGATACTCTTTGGCTCGTTTGCTGGAGCGTCGGGGGACTGATTTTGATGTCAGTGATTCCATCGAAGCGAGTCGATCGAATTTTTTCGATCGTGCCGCCACTTTGCATGTTGTTAGGCGCGCAGGTTGCGGCGCTGGGACGGGTGGAGCGGTGGAAGGCCAGGATGCGTCCCTGGCTGGCTAGTGCGCTGATCTTTGGCGTCCTTTTTACGGGAGGCTACGTCGCCTGGAAGATCGGCCAGGCGCGCCATGAGCGGAGCGATGCGCTGGTCCAGTTTTCGAGGAAGGTGCGAGGGCAGGCCGCGCAGCACGGGTGGCGTTACGAAGTGGTCGGTGGACGCGAAGAGGGGATGTTGCTTTACCTGCGACGTCCGCATTTCCTGAGTGCCGACGACGCGCTCCAGCAATGGAATGCCGGCCAAATCGACGCGCTCGTGGTGCGCAATCAGCCGCGCCCGGCCTGGGGCGAGTTGCTGCCCGGGGCGCGGCTTCAGTTTGTCTCGGAGCAAGCGGCCGGTGTGGCGCAATACTCGTTCTTCGCGCGGGCGCCGGCAGCGCGCTGACCTGGCCATGGGCGAAAAGCGCGCTCGACATCTTTGCCTCAGCCAGTACGCTCCCTGAACAATTTTGCCTAACGAGCCGATGGAGTTTCCCAAAGCTGAGATCGAAGCCCTCTG
Source organism: Chthoniobacterales bacterium (assembly GCA_039923575.1). Classification (GTDB taxonomy): domain Bacteria; phylum Verrucomicrobiota; class Verrucomicrobiia; order Chthoniobacterales; family UBA10450; genus Palsa-1392. Next base: position 9,847 of record JBDTCM010000365.1, on the reverse strand, counting down.
GTGCCCCTGGCGGGTGGAGTATTTTGAGCTCGAGGAGCGCAACGCGAATTTCCTCTCCGAAGCGGGCGCGGCCAGTGATGATGCCGCTCACCTTGTGATCACGCGGCGGAAGAATTCCTTCCTGATGATGAACCGCTATCCCTATGCGGTCGGCCATCTCATGGTCGTGCCTTACCGGAAAGTGGCGGAGATGTCGTCGTTAGGGGGAAACGAGGTGCTCGAGCTCTGGGCGCTGGCGGTGCATGCGCAGACTTTGCTGCGGATCGCGGTCAAAGCGCAGGGCTTTAACCTTGGCCTCAACCTCGGCGTTGCCGCCGGCGCGGGCGTAGCCGATCATTTACATCTCCACATTGTGCCGCGCTGGACGGGCGACAATAATTTCATGCCGATCCTCGGCAAAACCCGTTTGCTCTCGGATGGATTGCAGGCGCTTTACGAAAAACTGATCGCGGCGCAAGAGCTGCAGAAGAACTGAAGTCATGCCGACCGATTCCACCAAGCCGACCTGGATCGAACCGCCGCCCCAAAAAAACGGTGGCATGGGCTGCTTTGGCAAGGGTTGCCTGGCTCTGGTCGTGATTCTTTTGATTGTGGCGGGCTCTCTCTTTTTCATCGTGCGCGCGTTCACGACGGCAAAACCGGCTTCGTTACCGATCGAGGAGCTCACACCGCAGGCGCTCGCCGATGTGCGCCAGCGCGTCGATGAATTCCAGGCGACTCCTCCGATTGCGCTTCCGACCCCAACGCCGATGGCTTCCGTCGCCCCGGATGAAACTCCCGCGCCGACGCCCCCGCCGCTACCGGGAAGAGAACTCCGGATGAGCGCGGCCGACATTAACGGCCTCATTTCGGCCAACCCAAAATCGCGCGGGCACGCCTACGTCAGCCTGAATGGCAACACGGCCAACGTCCAAATCAGCATTTCGCCGGGGAAAGTGCCGGGCTTTCCGAAAGGCTACCTGAACGGGACATTTACGATCGCGACCGACGGGCCGACTCCGGTGAGCGCGCTGCGCGTCTCGAAGATTCAAGCGAACGGTTTTCCGGTGCCGTCGGGTGTTCTCTCGATGAGTTATCGGGGCGAGTCGATCCTCGGCATCGCGATGGATGCGGTCGCGCCCTATAACGTCAGTAGCGCCGAGATTCGAGACGGCGTCGTGGTTCTGCATTAAGGGGCGCATTCCGGCGCCGGAGCGTGACTATTGCTTGATGATCTCGCGCACGAAGACGTTGAGCTGTCCGTCGGTCTGGCGGCGCACCTCGGTCACTTCATAGGGACGCGTCGGATCGCGGTCTAACGTCGACCCGGGCTCCGGCAGCGGTGCGCCCGAGGGATAATCGACAATGATGCGGACGTTGCGTCCGAGGCCGCCGGATTCTTCTCCAGCCTGGCCTTCGACGGGTCGAAGAACGGCGCGGTTAACGTCGGCGAAGTTGACGACGAAACGTCCATTCAAGTAAGTGCGCTCGCCGCGCGTGCCGTTGTTTGCGACCTCCCGCAGGCCGGCGTCGTCGAGCATTCTCCCGTTAGGCGCCTGACCGGGCGCGAAAGTTTTCCAGGTGGCACCGGTCGTGGAAGCGAGCGCGACGGCGGGCGAGGACGAAGTGACCGGGAGCGCGCGCAGCACCATGGGAGTGGCCGATGCCTCCTCGTTAGGCGTGGACTCTGTGGAAACAGCCTGGGCGCGTCGCACCGTGGGCTGGGACGCGGAGGCGACTTGTTGCGGGAGTGTCTTAGCTTTCGGACCAACCTTGGCTAACGACTTATTGCGTCCGGCCCGCAGGGTTGGCGGCGCCACGGGTTCTTCAACGAGCGGCACGGCCGGTTCCACCCGCACGAGCGCGTCCTCCGCCGGCGCGGCGGTTTTGGTCGCAGGAAGTCCAATCAGCGGGAGCGAACTGTTCGCGGGAGCGAGCCGAGCGCGATAGCTATCGTAGCGAATTTCCGCGGCCCGGCGCATCTCGCGCTTAAAGAGCGGCCAGCCGGCCGCGAGGTTGAGATCGGCCGGCGGCTCCAGGCTGAAAGTCCCGGTCCCGCGCGTGACCGCGTAGCTGCCGTAAAGCAACGGAATCGCCGTGATTTGCACCTGGCCATCCGGCAGCCGCTCCACGTGAATCACGGCCGAGAGATCATGGGTGCGCTCAAAGTTCACGTCCATTCCCATAACCAATCTTTCCTTGAGCAGCTTGGCATCGTGTTCATCAACGGTCGTGAAAACGTGCTCCATCAGGAGCTCGGGTTGATCGACCGCGCGCGCCAGGGCCACCGCGCCCGAGGTGAAGACATCGTTCGGAGTCAATTCGCGCGCCTCGATGATGTTGAAATGGCCCACGACATAGGTGACGAGGCCGTGCACTTGTTGGAAGTTGCGAATGAAATTGCGGGTCAAAACGGCATCGGCGCGCGCCAGCTCGGCCGGGCCCATCGCCGAGTAGCGGGCAAAGAGTTGTTTCGGATTCAGGAATTCACCGGCCGGCGCCGCGGTCAGCTGAAAGCGCTTCGGCGGATCGATCTTGTGCAACTTCTGCAGGATCCGATAACTCTCGGGCCGTTCCGGTTGCCCGATGATGTAGAAGCTGGCCAGCCAGGCAGCCATGGCGAGTCCGCTCAGGAGCAGGATCGCGATCGTCCAGGCGAAGAAGTTGGTCTTCTTGCGCTCAAAGCCGTGGCGATCATCGAAGCGAAAAAGATCGGGTTCCATGCCAGGGACGCGCCAGTCGTCCTACTCCGTCTCGTTAGGCGGGGCGAACCGGCTCGAAGGACGTCCCGCAACCGCAGGTCCGCGCCGCATTCGGATTAACGATGCGAAAGCCGGCGCCGGTCAGCCCATCTTCAAAATCGAGGGTCGCGTCGCGCAGGAAATTCGCACTCTCGGGGTCGATAAAAAATTCCACTTCATCGCGCGGGACGACGGCATCGCCTTCGTGGCGCTGGTCGAGCGACATCTCGTATTGCAGACCGGAGCAGCCGCCCTTGGCCACCTGCACGCGCAACCCCTTGCCCGGCGCGGCCGGCTGCTCGGCGAGGAGAAAACGGAGGTGGTTAACCGCGTTGTCGGTGACATGGATCATCCTCTTGCAAGGCTATCGTGAGACGCGGCCAAGTCAACCGGGAGCCGGGGACTCGTTAGGGAATAATTGTAGACGCTTCGCTCTGCGAAGCGCGGGAGTGCGCGGTGCGACTGGGCCAGCGGTGTCGGCGCCCGCATACCCGCGCCTCCCAGAGGGAGGCGTCTACAGGGGAGCGCCGCGCCTAACGATTGGATCCTCTGGGGAAGAGCATGTTGCTGGGAACGGACTTGAGCGCAGGGAGCCAACCTGGACCTGCGGAAGCAGGCCCCTCCGGAGGGACTCGCTTCTGCGGGTCCAGTGTCTTGACGGCTCCTACGAGCAAACCGCCCGTGCTCCCCGGATCAGCGCGGCGCGGTTTTTACCCAGCAGCGCAACACTTCCGCGACACTCCAGGCTTGCGCGATGCAACCGCGCGCCAGGTGCGGCGCCTCGGCGTCGAAGACTTCACTGATCGTCCCGAGCCCGGCTTCATCGAGGTGCCTGGGAAAAGCACGTAGAAATTCGTGCGCCGTGGCGAGTTCGTTAGGGTAAACTTTCAACCAGGCGTCAATGAAGGGGCCGATGAGCCATCCCCAGACGGTGCCCTGATGGTAGGCGGCATCGCGCGTCTTGAGATCGCCATGATAGTTTTTCTTGTAGTCGGGATGATGCGGCGAGAGGGAGCGCAATCCGACCGGGGTGAGTAATTCCTTCTCCACCACAGCGAGGACGGAGGCCCAGCGATCCTTTTGCAGCACGGGATGATCGAGTGAGATCGCGAAGATTTGGTTGGGCCGAATGGAATTGTCGTCACGTCCATCTGGCGGGTCGACCACGTCGTAGAGATAGCCGCCATCGGCATACCAAAACCGCTCGTTAAAGGAACGACGCGCGCGTTGCGCGTGGTCGCGATAACGCTGCGCCGTCGTCGCGTCGCCCGTCTCGTGCAGCCAGGCGGCCAGCAGCTCGAGCGCGTTATACCAGAGCGCGTTGATCTCGACCGCCTTCCCACGGCGCGGCGTGACGACCCAGTCGTCCATCTTCGCGTCCATCCAGGTGAGCTGATAACCTTCTTCGCCCTGCACGAGCAGGCCGTCTTCCGGGGCGACGTGGATATTAAACTTTGTTCCGCGCAAATGGTGTTCGGCAATGTCGCAGAGGGTGGGCAGGAGCGACTCGAGCGTGGCGCTGTCGTTGGTCGCGGCGAGGTAGCGGCCGAGGGCGTGAAAGAACCAGAGCGTCGCATCGGCGGTGTGATACAGGCCCTCCTTTTCGCGATCTGGGAAAAGATTTGGGATCAGACCGTGGCGCGCGTATTTCGCAAACAATCGCAAGATGTATCCAGCCTCGACGGTGCGCCCGGTCGTGATCGTCAGGCCCTCCAGGCTGATCATCGTGTCGCGTCCCCAGTCAGTAAACCAATGGTAGCCGGCGATGATGGTGCGCCTCTCGTCGCCGGAAGTTTCCGCATCGGCCCGGCTGGCCGGCGTGATGACAAATTGATCCGCGGCCAGTATTAACTCCGCCGCCATCCCGTGGCGCGCCGCCGGCAGCGCCTGCTCGAGCAGGCGCGCCCGCCGCTCGCTTTCCGCCTGCCGCGCGACCGATGGCGTGAGGGCTTGGATTTTCTCCCAGCTTTCGGTGGAGCCGATCAGCGTGGCGGCTTCATTTTCCGGCAGGTCGACCTGGAAAACACCCGGGCTCCAGAGTTCGCCTTCGTAGTCATAGCCGCGCTCGCGTTCCGACCGGAAAACAACGCGATCAATCCGGCCCGGATGGTTCTTGAACTCGCAAGTCCCGCCATGCAGACACAGACGGAGCGGCGGCGACTGCGGCGCGGGACTGGTAATTTCATAGCGTCCATCCCTCCCTGTGATTTGGTAGGGAGCTTCCGGTAATCGCGCCACGTTGGCTTCGTAATGCCCGAAGTGGACCGCGGGCCGCACCCGGAGACGCGGGCGCGGGCCACCGCTCCCGCTCAGTTGATAACTGACGAGCACCGTATTTTGGCGATGCGGCAGGAAGAGACGCTTCTCGAGTTGGAAATCGCGCACCCGGAAAGTCCAGACCGGGAGTCCTTCTTCCAGTCGAAACTCGCTCAGGTGATCGGTCCCGCGCAGATCGAGCTGGCCGCGGGCTCCTCCCGAGCCTAACGAGATTACCTCATCCTGACCGAATACCAGCTCCTCCCGAAGCTGGCTCCACATCATCATGCGCCCGAAAGGGATGGGGAGCGCGGCTACGAGCAGGCCGTGATAACGGCGGGTCCGCACCCCACTGACCGTGCCGGAGGCGAAGCCGCCGAGGCCGTTAGTCACGAGCCATTCCCGACTGAGGAGGACTTCGCGAGAGGTCTGCGCCGGTGCCCAGGTCATGACGCGCCGTGGAGGCGCCTGGATTGGGTCGGCGAGATTCATGGGTTGGAGAAGAGTGGAAAGCATTGGCCGGGGAAAGACAGCAGGTTTTCCAAAAACAATCCAGTCCGACTTTTATGGCACCCTGAAAGGCGTGACGACGCGGGAATAAATGCACTTCCTGACGGCTCTTTTCTTCGGTAAGACTGCCCCCGGGCGCGCTTCGTATTTTTAATCCGATCAGACGCTACATGCACTGGCTGCACACCTGCTGGCCGGCCGGAGTGGTCGAGAAATTGCCCGAATCGGGTGAACTCGGCGCCACCAATATTCCCGGAGTGCGCATCGTCGGTGATCTGACCGGTATTCCGCTCTTGAAGTTTTCCTCCAAGACCGGCGCGGAGGCAGTGCACGCGATTTTGGCGGAGGCGGAATTTCGGAAGGATGAAGGCAGAGGGATGAAGGATGAAGTCCTTGATCTGGCGATTGTCGGGGGCGGAGTCTCGGGAGTCTCGGCGGCGATTGAGGCGAGGAAGGCCGGCCTGAATTTCAAGATCTTCGAGGCGACGCAACCCTTCTCGACCGTCGCAAATTTTCCGAAAGCGAAACCGATCTACACTTACCCGACGGAGCTGAAACTCGAGGGTGGCCTCCAATTCACAAAGGACGTGAAGGAGGCGCTGATCGAGGAGATGGAGGAGCAAGGCAAGGCGGCGGGTATCGAATTCACCGACGCGCGGATCGAGCGGCTGGAGTCGAAGGGAAAGGAAATTCTCCTCCATCACGGCGACAAGGCGAAGACGGTCACGCGCGCGCGGCGGGCGATCGTGGCGATCGGCCGGAGCGGCAATCATCGCAAGCTGGGCTGCCCAGGCGAGGATCTCGACAAGGTCCATAACCGGCTCTTTGACCCGAAGGAATTCAGCGGCAAAAATGTGCTCGTGGTCGGCGGCGGCGACAGCGCGCTCGAAAGTGCCATCGCACTCGCCGGCTCCGGCGCGAAGGTGACGGTGAGCTATCGCAAACCGGAATTCGCGCGCCCCAAGCCGGAGAATGTCGAGAAGCTCAAAATGCTGGAGGCCGATCCGAAAGCGAACGTGCAGGTGGAGCGGCCCAGCTCCGAACGAGTCACGACGGCCTTCTCGAGCGAAACGATGAAGAACGCGCCGCCGGGCTCGGTCACAATGGCGATGGCGACGACGGTCATGCGCATCGAACCGGACAAGGTGACGCTGAAGAAAGAAGACGGGAGCGAAGTCGTCTTGCCTAACGACGACGTCTTTTCCATGATCGGCCGCGAAGCGCCGCTCGATTTCTTCCGGCGCAGCGGATTGCATGTGCGTGGTGATTGGCGTCCGCTCACCTGGATCAGTTGTATCGCTTTCCTCCTCTTCTGCGTCGTGCTTTACCATTGGAAGAGCAATCATCCGCAGGAGTTCCCGGTGCAGCGTTGGGCGAGTCAGGCCCATGCTTTTCCCTACAATGTCCCGCCCGCGATCGAGTCAGCCGGAGGGAAGATCGCCGAGTGGTCTGGCCGCGAGACGAACCTGCTCTACACGATTAAGCGCCGGCTCGGGAATCCCGCCTTCTATTACACGCTCGCTTATTGCATCTGCGTCCTGGTTTTCGGAATCCGGCGCATGCGGCGCCGGCGCACGCCCTATGTGAAATGGCAGACGATCACGCTCATCTGTTCGCAATGGATTCCGCTTTTCATCCTGCCGGAACTCATTTTGCCCTGGATGGGACACAATGGGTTTTTCGAACCTGGCCACCCCTTGCGCTGGCTGGCCGATCAGTTGTTTGAAACCTACGACGGCTCGTTAGGCCACGAGCGCGCTTACTGGCGCGCCTACGGCTTCGTCCTCGCTTTCCCGCTCAATGTTTACAACGTCTTCACCGATCACCCGATGTGGCTCTGGCTCGGGATCTGTTTCCTCCAGACCTTCGTCATCATCCCGCTCATCATTTTCCGGTGGGGCAAAGGCGCCTACTGCGGCTGGATCTGCTCCTGCGGCGCGCTCGCCGAGACGATGGGGGATACGCAACGCGCGAAGATGCCGCACGGCCCATTCTGGAATCGGCTCAACATGGTCGGCCAGGGCGCGCTCCTTTTTGCCTTTGCCATTCTTGGCCTGCGCATTGCCGGCTGGTCGTTAGGCGAAGACTCCTGGGCGACCCATTGGTATCACAAGCTTTTCGAGGGCATCCCGTTCCTCAGCTACGGCTGGAGTGTCGACATCTTCATGGCCGGCATTCTCGGCGTCGGTCTTTACTTCTGGTTTAGCGGTCGGGTCTGGTGCCGTTTCGCCTGTCCGCTCGCGGCCCTCATGCACATCTACACCCGCTTTTCTCGTTACCGGATTTTCCCCGACAAACACAAATGCATTTCCTGCAATGTCTGCACCTCGGTTTGTCATCAGGGGATCGACATCATGAACTTCGCCAACAAAGGCCTGCCGATGGAGGATCCGGAATGCGTCCGCTGTTCCGCCTGTGTCCAGCAATGCCCGACCGGCGTGCTTCAGTTTGGCCGCTACGACGGCGCCCAGAATATCATTCTCGATCGGCTGCCGGCTTCGCCGGTGCTAATGCGGGAAGGAAATTAACCGCAGAGGGCGCAGAGGCGGGGAGTGATGGAATTAGTCGGCAAAGGTATTTCATAATTCCGAAATCCATCTCTGCGACCTCTGCGGTCAATTCCAGACGCTCTCGCCAGCTACTCGTAGTCGTAGTGCAGCGCTTTCCCCGGATCGACGCGGGGTCAGAAAAGAAGTTACCCGCGCTGTCTCCCCAGAGACAACGCGGGTTGTTCCCCCCAGAACATTTTCAAAATCTTGAGTGCTTTAGCAGTACTCCCTAACGAGATCATATTAAGCAGCCCTTATGCCAACTTCGCCGGTAATTTTTACTACTCGTAGCGGAGCGCTTTGACCGGATCGACACGCGCTGCGAAGTAAGCCGGAATGAGCGCGGCTAACGAACAGATGATGAAGGCCGCGATGCAGATTTTCACGACGTCGCTCGGGATCACTTCCGCCGGGATTTGCGAGAACTGGTAAACTTCTCTCGGAAAAATCTCGATGTGCAAGGTGTGGGCGAGCCACTGACTAAACTCGTTCCGGAATCGGATCAGCGTCATGCCAAGCCCGAGGCCGGTGAGAGTGCCGAAGACGCCGACCACGATTCCCTGGAAGAGAAAAACGCCCATGATCTGCCCGATCGTCGCGCCGACCGCTTTCATGATCCCGATCTCGCGCCGTTTTTGCACGGTCACGGTGATGAGTGTGTTCATGATCCCGAAGGCCGCCACCACCACGATGAAGAAAAGGAGGAATGCCATCACCGTGCGCTCCAGCCTGACGGCATCGAAATATTGTTTGTTCATCTCGATCCAGGTTTGGGCGTACTCTGGCGGCTGGAGATATTTTTCGATTTCTCCCTTCACATGGGCCGCGTCGTAGGGGTCGACCGTCTTCACCGTCAGGCCGTGGAGCGAATCACCGAGACCGTAAAGTTCCTGCCCAATGAAGATCGGCACGAGCAGAAACTCGGAGTCATGCAAATACTGGCCGGTCTCGAAAATGCCGGTGACGGTGAGCTCTTTCGGGAGCACCACTTCACGCAGGTCGTCCACCGCCTTTTCCTTTTCGTCGCCTTTCTTTTGCTCGAGCGCTTTTAATTTATCGAGCACCTCGCCGAGGTTGCCCGGGGAATAGACTGTGATCTTGTCGCCGACGGTCACCCCGAGTTTCTGCGCCAGCTCCACTCCGAGGACGGTCGAGTCTCCATTGAGGTCGAGCTTGCCCAGCTTGATGAATTTTTTCAGTGGGATGACTTTTTCTTCCTGGGCCGGATCGATCCCGCGGATCATCGGCGCGAGGCGGCGATTCTGGAATTCGACGATCACCGGACCCTGGATGTAAGGCGCGACCGCCACCACCCCGGGCGTGTTGCGGATTTTCACTGACAGATCGCGCCAGTTGTTCATGACCGCGTCGGTCGTGACGAGAATGTGGGCGTCGAAGTCGATCACCTTTTGCCGCAGCTCGCGATCGAAGCCGGTCATGACCGCGATCACGAGGATGAGCACGGTCACGCCGAGCGTCACCCCGAGGACCGAGACGAGGGTGATGATTGAGATGAAGGTGCGCTTCGGTTTGAGGTAACGAAGCGCGAGGAAAAGGCTGAACGGGAGTTTCAAAACAGCGATACGGTTGCCGAGATCGCGGTTTTTCCAACGGGAATTGCCGTGGCGATGAAATCCGGTAGGGTGCTCTCCACATTCAGGCAAGCGCCCGCGGACAACATATTCTTATGCTTTGGTACATCGTCGTCATTCTTTTGGTTCTTTGGCTGGTCGGATTTTTGGGTCTCCATATCCTCGGGGCGGCCATTCACGTCCTGCTCATCCTTGCGGTTATTTTCTTCGTCGTCGCGCT
>JBDTCM010000364.1:0-4392 GCA_039923575.1 Chthoniobacterales bacterium | reverse complement strand
TCCACCTTTTCCGCCGCGCTTCGCAGAGCGAAGCGTCTACAACGGCGGCTGTTCGCGCAGGAGATGATGCGTGTCCGCCAGCAGGCGCGTGACCGCGTCGGCATCGGTCGCGTCGTAGTAGCCGCGGATGACGCCGCTGCGATCGACCAAGACCATCCGCGTGCTGTGGATTGGACCCGCCGTGCCGCCCTCCGCAGTGGCGAGCTTAAAGCCGTCCCGCACCAGTCGATAGATGGTCGACTTGTCGCCGGTCAGGAAATTCCAACGGCCCGCCAGCGCATTCAGGCGCGAGGCGTAATCGCGCAGCACCGCAGGCGTATCGTGTTCCGGATCGACCGTGAAGGAGACGAGTTTCACGTCCGTGTCGCGGAGCGGTTTCTGCGTCTCGCTCATCCGGCTGCTGATCATCGGGCACGGACCCGGGCAGGTGCTGTAAACAAAATCCGCAATCCAGATTTTGCCCGACAATTGCTGCGAACCGAATGGTTCGCCGTTCTGATTAGTGAGCGAAAACGGTGGCACGATGCCGTCCTTCGGGAGCACGTGCGCCGCGAAGTGCGCGACCTGCGCCTGGCGCAAAAACAGCAGGCCCGCGGCGGTCAGGAGCGGGATCAGAATGAGGGTCGCTTTCCAAGCCATTGCGCGGCCGGAAAGAGGCGCGCGAGTCGGGGCGAGAGAGGCGCTGTTCATGATTTCGTCAAGACCAAAGCGGCCAGGAGAAGAGGCAGGTAAATGATCGAGGCGAGAAAAAGCGCGCGGGCGTTTTGCATCGTCCGTTCCCGGTGAAAACGCATCGCCCGGACGACGAACCATCCGCTCAGAGCGAGGGCGATCGGAAGATATGCCATGGCCGTGAGGCCGACGTAGGCCGGCGTGCCCGCGACGATGAGGAGGAGGATGCAGAAGAGCACGCTCTGGCTCGAGCTGCGCAGCCCGGTTTCGTCATCTCTCGAGATCATGCGGTAACCGGCACGCAGATAATCTTCGCGATACATCCAGCCGATGGCGAAAAAGTGCGGCAGTTGCCAGACAAACAGGATCGCGAACAACGTCCAGGCGGGGAGGGAGAGATCATTCCGCGCCGCCGCCCAGCCGATCAACGGCGGCAACGCGCCTGGAATCGCGCCGACGAGCGTGTTGGCGGTGCTGATCCGTTTCATTGGCGTGTAGGCGAAGAGGTAAATCCCGATCGTGGCCGCGGCCAGAAGCGCGCTGATCCAGTTGACCGCGACGGCCAGGTAAACGACTCCGCCGAGACCCAGAATCGTTCCGACGATTAATCCCTCGCGTGGAGTCATCCGGCCTGCCGGGATCGGGCGCGTCTGCGTCCGCGCCATGATGGCGTCGTATTTGTGTTCCCACCATTGATTAAGCGCGGCGGCTCCGGCGGCGGCGAGGGCAGTCCCAAAGACGGCGTGAAGGAGAGCGACAAAATCCATTGGCCCCTGCCAGCCAACGTAGAAGCCGACCGCGGTCGTGAGCAAAACGAGAAAGGTGAGGCGGGCCTTCACCAGTTGCGCGAGGTCGGCCATCGTCCAGCCGCGTTCGAGCGGGAGCACGGTGGGTTCAATCACGGCCGTCTTCATCGGGCAGTGACCGCCTCGAGTTCGGTCGTTAGGCGAGCCGGCCGCGGCGCTGCGTCCCGCTGCCGGAGACGGAGCAGCACGGTCGAAATAAGGATGCCAACCGCAAAGGTGAGCGCTCCGACCGCGACATGAGCCGTCGCAATGTCGGCCGCTTTGTTACTCCAGATTGTCCAGGCGCCGAGCGTGATCTGCGCGATGACCAGTCCAAGCCAGAGACTGGAGAGCGCGCGCACCGCAGGAGCGTCTCGATTCTCTCGCCTAACGAGAAACCAAAACCACCCGATCGTCAGGCCAATGATCGCGGCGCCGAAGCGATGCGCCATTTGCAGCCAGATCTGGCCGGCGGTTACGTCCGACAACGCCTGCGCATCACGCCTCTGGTTGATCCGCGCGATTGTCGCCGGATCGGTGGCGGGAATGATCTGCCCATAAGCGAGCGGGAAATCCATGATCGAAAGATCACGATGCTGATGACGCATGGTCGCGCCCAGCCCGAGCTGTGCGTAGATAATTCCGGTAATGATCATCGCAAAAACGGCGAGCGACCGGCGTGGAAGCGCGGACGTGGCGCGCGCGAGCCGTTGCCAGAGTGGCGAAGTCGCGAGCGCGATGATGACAAGCAAGCCGAAGAACGCCTGGGCCAGGCAGGCGTGAAAAATTCCGATCTGATCCTTCAGCAGCGTGACGCGCAGGCCTCCCAGCACGCCTTGCAAAATGACTGCGCCTAACGACACCCAGCCGAACTTTTTGATCCAGCGTGCCACGTTCGAGAACTGAAGCCAGACCACCAGGATGATGGTGAGAAATCCGATGACCGATGCGATCAGCCGGTGGGTGTGTTCGAAAAAAATTCCGCCGACCCATTTCGAGACGGGGAAGAAAAACATGTTGTAGCCGAAAGTTGTCGGCCAATCGGGCACGGCGAGGCCGACGCCTTTGCTCGTCACCATCCCGCCGCTGCAAATGAGCAGGAGAGTCGCCGCCGCGGTGAAGCAGGCAAAGCGATGGAGATGGCGATTGGTTTCGGCGGCGGGCATGCGCATCGGGCTCAATCCGGCGTGATGCCGGTCTGCCTTTCTTATCCGCCGCCCGGGTTGGCTGTTGCTGGTGCGCCCGGAGAAGGCGCGGGCGCGGCGGGCGCGCTTTGGTTGCCGGAAAGTTCAATCCGCTCTTTCAACCACGCCTTGTAATCGTCCGGTGTGTCGACGACGAGGGTCCCTTTCATCCCGTAATGGCCGAGACCGCAGAGCTGACCGCAGACAATCTCATAGGTTCCCGTCTTGATCGGTTTAAACCAAATCGGGATGGTCTGCCCGGGAATCGCATCCTGGGCCATGCGCATGCTCGGCAGGCAAAAATTGTGGATCACATCCTTCGACGAGAGATCGACAATGACATTGCGATCTACTGGCACATGCAACTCGCCAAGGACGACGAGATCATCCTTCCCGGCGGGATCGCTCGGATCGAGCCCGAGCGGATTCGAATTGCTTTCCAGATCGGGATCAGTCCGGCCGAAAACACCATCCGGGCCGGGAAGGTGGAAGTTCCAGCTAAATTGCTGGCCGATGGCATGGGCGACAATGGCGTTCTTTTCATCCGGGATTTTATCGACCCGTCTCGCCCAGAGAGGAATGGCAAATCCAATCAACAAAACGGCGTCGATCAGAACAACTGCAAACTCGAGATGAGTGGAAATGCCGCTGGTGACTCCTTCGTGGCTGGCCACCGGATTTCGTTTTTTCCGAAACCGCCAAAGGACGAAAATAAAAAAAGCCCACCAGCCCACAAAAAGCGCGCCCATGAACCAATGGCTGAACTCAATGATATGATCGACCTGATAGCCGTCCGCCGAAGCGTTTGGCGGCATTCCCAGGAACTCGTTGATCAGGGCCAGATTAATCATAGCGATCGAGATCTTCGGTGATCAATTGCTGATGCGGTTCCAGTGGGGTGGTGGCGTGGCGCCAAAGGTGGAAACTGAATGCGCCCACCCCGCCAAGCACCGACATGATGGCAGCGAGCATCACCCAGATCGCTATCGCCATGTGCGCGGTCGCGGGTGAATTCTTATCACCCATGCAGGTGGCGCAGGCAAATACCTCGCCGGCTGGGGAAGCCCAGAGGAGAGCAGCGATGAGGAATAATCGGGCTTTCATATGATCAAACGCAGGCGCTTCATCTTTCTCCAAAACCAGCAGCCGTAGACAATCAGCGCGAGTGCAGCCACAAAAGAAAAAATCGCCCCGATGAGGTAGCCGGGCGCGTCGGCGACACTTCGGATCCAGAGGCACCAGACCCCGCCGCCGAAGGCCAGCGCGGTCGAGAAAGTGATGAAAACGATGTGGAAAGTCTTGATCGACATATCAGCGGACGATCGGGTCGTACCACGCAAAAAAGGTCAGCCAAAAGAGGCCGAACACAAAAATGCCGGTAAAAATGAGGATGCGGTAAATGAGCTTCTTTTCCGCCGAGAGATGCATGAAAATATAAGCGACCAGGCCAGCCTTGAGCGTCGCCACCGCCACCGCCACCGCCACGTTGGCTTTCTCGGTTCCGAAGTTCACGTAAGAGAGGAAAACCGTCAACGCAGTGAAGAAGAGCAAGAGCCCGCCGACTATGAGATAACCGCGGACGTGTTTGCTCACGTCGTGGCCTTGCGGGGCATAATGCTCCGTCTCGTGCTCGATCGGGGCGGTGTCAGGCGGGTTATTCATCGGTTAGAGCAGGTAAAAGAGCGGAAAAACAAAAATCCAAACCAGATCAACAAAGTGCCAGAACAACCCCGCCACCTCAACTCGATTTG
>JBDTCM010000363.1:0-9679 GCA_039923575.1 Chthoniobacterales bacterium | reverse complement strand
GATCGCCGTGAGGAAAATCGCGCCCGCAAAAGTCAGTCGCGTCATCGTGAAATCGAGGAAGTCCGCGGTCGGCTTACCCGGACGCACGCCCGGGATGTAGCCGCCATATTTTTTCAGATCATCCGCGATTTGCGCCGGCTGAAATTGCGTCGCCACCCAGAAATAACTGAAGAAGAAAATCATCGCCGAGAGAACGACGTAATGCAGCCAGCCGGTCGAAAGCATCTCGGAAATCTGCCGGGCGGTCGGGCTGTTCTTGAAAGCCATCCCAACAATGGTGGTCGGGAAAAGCAGGAGCGCCCACGCAAAGATAATCGGCATGACGCCGGCATAGTTTACCTTGAGCGGCATGTACTGCGTCTGCCCGCCATACATTTTCCGGCCCACGACACGTTTCGCGTACTGCACGGTGATTTTACGCACGCCTTCCGTGACTGCGATGACCGCCGCAATGACAATAAAGAGGAACGCCACCATCAAGACGAGAATCGCGGGATTGACCTGACTGGTCCCGGTCGCGGCCGAAGGCACGAACGTCTTCCAGGCCTGGGCCAGCGCCGCGGGCAAGCGAGCCACGATGCCGATGGTAATAATGAGAGAGATGCCGTTGCCGATGCCGCGGTCGGTGATTTGATCGCCCAACCACATCAGGAACATCGTGCCAGTGGTCAGAGTCAGGACGGTAATGATCCGGAACGACCAGCCGAGGTTATCCACCAATGGGATGCCGAGTCGCGTCGTCGTCTCCGCGATGCCGGGGAGCATGGTGTGGTACGACTCCGGGTGCTGGAAGGAAACAGCGAGCAAATACCCTTGAAAGATACACAGCACCAGCGTCGCATAACGGGTGTACTGCATGATCTTCTGCCGACCGCCGTCTTCGCGCGACAAACGGCTGAGCGACGGGATCACCGCGGTGAGCAGCTGCAGCATGATCGAGGCGCTGATGTAAGGCATGATGCCTAACGAAAAGACGGCGCAGTTCTCGAGCGCACCGCCGCTGAAGAGATTGAAGAGCGCGGCCACGCCGCCACCCGCGCTTTGCGAGGAAGTGCGGAACCAATCCTGCAGCACCGCCGGATTCACTCCCGGGGTCGTGATCGCAGCGCCCAAACGGACAATGACGATGACCGCGAGGGTGTATAGGATCCGCCGGCGCAGTTCCGGGATCTTGACGCTGTTTAAAAAAGCCGAAACCATCCGCTAAGTCCGCTTCAGAGGCTCCGCTTATTCAGCGGTCTTCTTCTTTTTCGCTGCTGGTTTCTTCGCCTTGGCCTTGGCCGCAGGGGCAGCCGCCGCCGGGGCTTTTTCCTTGCCGTCCGAGTCGGAGCGTTTTCCGCTCGTCAGCGACGGACGTTCCCGCAAGGTCACCGTGCCGCCGGCTTTCTCGATTTTTGCGCGCGCGGATTCGCTCACCCGATCGGCTTCGATCGTCAGGCCATGCTTCAGTTCGCCGCGACCGAGGATCTTCAAACCCACGACATGTCCGCGAATGTGTTTCGATTCGCGCAGCATCGCCTCGTTGATCACCGTGCCGGCTTTGAACTCGTTCAGGTCGTCGAGATTGATGAGCGCGTAATGTTTCTTAAAAGCCGCGTTGTTAAAACCGCGTTTCGGCAAACGACGAATCAGCGGCATCTGGCCGCCTTCGAAACCAAGTCGAATGCTGCCGCCGGAGCGCGCCTTCTGGCCCTTGTGGCCCTTGCCGCTCGTTTTGCCGTGACCGGAGCTCTCGCCGCAGCCGAGCCGCTTCGTGCGATGCTTTGAGCCAGGACGCGGCTTCAGGTTATGCAACCGAATCATGACTCCTTCGCCTCCTCGCCGTTGTTCGTGTTCGTGCGAATGCCGCGGGTTTTCAAAATTTCATCGCGCCGGCGCAGGGAGCGCAGCGCTTCGATCGTCGCCTTGACGACGTTAGCGTGATTGCTCGAACCTAACGACTTCGCGAGCACGTCGCGAATGCCGACCGCTTCCACCACTGCACGGACGCCACCGCCGGCAATGACACCGGTGCCAGGCGAAGCCGGGCGCAACAGAACGCGGCCCCCGCCGAATTCTCCGATCACTTCGTGCGGAATCGTGTTGTCGCGCAGCGACATCTTCTCCATCGACTTGCGAGCAGCTTCCGAAGCTTTGCGGATCGCTTCCGCGACTTCATTCGCCTTGCCGAAGCCACAGCCGACACTGCCGTCATGATCGCCCGCCACGATGAGCGCGCTGAAACTGAAACGGCGGCCACCTTTGACGACCTTGGCGCAACGGTTGATGAACACCACCTTCTCGGTCGTGTCGCCTCTTGCCGGAGCTGTCCGGTCGGTCGTGCGTGAGTCGCTTCGTCTGCCTTGGTTGCCTGCGTATGCCATATTAAAGTTTCAGTCCGCCTTCGCGCGCCGCGTCGGCCAGCGCTTTCACTTTTCCGTGATAAAGAAATCCACCACGATCAAAAACTGCTTTGTCGATCTTCTTCGCGAGCGCGCGTTCCGCAATCAACTTCCCGATTTTCTCGGCCGTCGCGCGATTCGCGGCATGCTTGCCTTTCAAATCCTTTTCGGTCGTGCCGGCGGAGACCAGGGTCTGGCCCGCCTCGTCATCGACGACCTGGGCGTAAACATGTTTGCCGGAAAAATAGACACAGAGACGCGGGCGTGCCGCGGTCCCGGAGACCTTGCGCCGAATGCGGTTGTGAATGCGCCCGCGGATGACTTTTCGATTAATCGTCGCCATGGCTATTGAACGGTTTTGCCTTCCTTACGGCGGATTTGCTCGCCCGCATAACGAACGCCTTTGCCCTTGTACGGCTCGGGCGGGTAATAACGGCGGATGTCGGCCGCGACCTGGCCGACCGTTTTCTTGTCGGCGCCTTCGATCGCGATCTTGGTATTATCCGTCACCGTGATTTTGATGTCCGGCGGGATTGCGAAAAGGACCGGATGCGAAAATCCAAGACTCAGGTTGAGGTTTTTCCCCTGCACCGCGGCCTTAAAACCCACGCCCTCGATCTCGAGCTGCTTCGTAAAACCGGTGCTGACGCCAACGACCATGTTGTTAATCAAAGCGCGCGACAAGCCGTGCAACGCCTTCAGGCTGCGCGTCTCGGCATCGCGGACTAACGACACTTGATTGTCGGCCACGCTCGCCTTGATCCCCTTCGGCAGGGTCCAGTTCAATTTCCCTTTCGGACCTTCGACCGCGACTTTGCCGCCGCCGTCGATGTCCACTTTGACCTTGGCGGGAATCTCGACCGCTTTCTTTCCAATCCGTGACATAGCTCTTCAGTTACCAGACGTAAGCCAGCAACTCGCCTCCCACTTTTTGTTTCTTGGCCTCGCGTCCAGACATGACACCGCGCGAGGTGGAAAGAATCGCCGTGCCCATGCCGCCGAGGACGCGCGGGATTTCATCCGCGCCGACGTAGCGGCGCAAACCCGGACGGCTGACGCGCTTCAAGCCGGTGATCGCGCTGGTGCGATTCGCAATTTTGTTGGTGATCTTGATCCGCGGATGCGCAGCCGTCGTATCGAGGACGAAATCGGTGATGTAGCCTTCTTCCTTCAGGATGCGGATGATCTCGCTCTTCACTTTCGAGTAAGGAACAAACATCTCGAGTTTCTGCGCCTGCGTGCTGTTGCGCACACGGGCGAGAAGGTCGGCAATAGGATCGGTGACAGTACTCATTATTCGTTAGGCTGCTTCGGCCGCGGACTCGCCACCAGGCGGAGTTGCCGCGGCGACCTTCTTCGGCCGATCGCTGAAGGGCATTCCCAATTCGCTTAAAAGCGATTTGGCCTCTTCGTTCGTGCGCGCGGTGGTCACAATCGTAACATCAAAACCGATGTTGCGCTTGATTTTGTCGAGCTCGACCTCGGGGAAAATCGACTGGTCGGAAACGCCCAGGGTGTAGTTGCCGTGGCCGTCGAAACCCTTCGGCGGGACCCCGCGAAAATCGCGGATGCGCGGAAGCGCAGCCTTGATCAGGCGCTCCATGAATTCATACATGCGCTCGCCCCGCAGGGTGACCTTGGCGCCGATCGCCTGTTCTTTGCGCAGCTTGAAATTCGAGATGCTTTTCTTAGCGCGCGTTTCGGACGGCTTCTGGCCGGTGATAAGCGCGAGTTCCGCCTTCGCTTCTTCCAAGGCCTGCTTCACATCCGACTGAGAGCCGACCGAGGTATTGATCACGACCTTTTCCAATTTCGGGATCTGGTGATCGTTCTTATAGCCGTGGTGTTCGCGCAGCGCCGGCATGACGCGCTCTCTGTATTCGCGGTAAAATTCGTTTTCCATGGTCTAGATCGTCGACGTTCGAAGCCTACTCGTCTTTCTTGGTCTTCTTCTCCTTGGTCGCTTTGGTCTTGGTTTTCTTGGCCTTCTCGGTGCGCTCGACCACTTTCACGTTCGAAATGTGAATCGGACCCTCGCGCTCAGCGATCTTGCCCGTAGGGTTATCCTGCGACTTGCGCAGATGCCTTTTGATCATCCGCACGCCTTCGATCACGACGCGCTCCTTGCGCGCGATCACCTGCAGGATCTTGCCGGTGGAACCCCGGAAGTTGCCCGAGATCACCTCGACCTGGTCGCCTTTTTTTACGTGGTGCTTGATCCGGTTCATGATGCTTCTCCGTAACACAGGCTTCCAGCCTGTCTCGTCGAGCGGGCTTCCAGCCCGCAGGTTGAAAAGGCAGGCAGGATGCCTGCACGACCTGACAGCCAGGATGGCTGTACTACGAAACGAATCCGGTTCATAACACTTCCGGAGCGAGCGAGACGATCTTCATGAAATTGCGCTCGCGCAGTTCGCGCGCAACCGGCCCGAAAATACGGGTGCCGCGCGGGTTCAAATCTTTGTCGATGATAACGATCGCGTTGTTATCGAAACGCAGGAGCGAACCATCATCGCGCCGGATCGGCTGCTTGGTGCGCACCAAAACCGCGCGCACCACTTCGCCCTTTTTCACCGTCCCGGTCGGGCTGGCTTCCTTGACGTTGGCCGAGATGACATCGCCTATCCCGGCGCATTGCGCCGCGCCTTTGCCGATCACGCCGATCATCGTCGCCATGCGCGCGCCGCTGTTGTCAGCCACATCCAATCTCGATCGTAGGTAAACCATAAAATCTCCCGCTTCCTTTATTTCTGGACGACTTCGACCAGGCGCCAGCGCTTCAGCTTGCTCAGCGGGCGGGTCTCCATGATCCGGACCGTATCGCCAAGCTTGGCTTTGCTCTCTTCGTCGTGCGCGTAAAATTTCTTCTTCTGTTTGACGATTTTGCCGAAGGTCCGATGCGGCACGCGGGTCACCGTTCGGACGATGATCGTCTTGTTCATCCCGCTCGAAATCACTTCGCCGACGCGCGTCTTGCGCGTTCCGCGCGCCTCAGCAGCGGCTGGCGTTTCCTGTTTGGTTGCTTCGTCCATGATCAATTATTTCTTTGCCGCTGGCTGCTTCGCCGCTGGCTCTTTGGTGCGTTGCGTGAGCACCGTTTCGACCCGGGCCACATCGCGGCGCAACAAGCGCAACCGGCTCGGTTGTTCGAGCTGGCCGCTCTGCTGTTGCAGACGGAGATGAAGGCTTTCCTGGCGCAGGTTGCGCTTCTTGGTCACGAGCTCTTCCGAGCTCAGCTCCTGGATTTCTTTAAATTTCATTTCTCGAGGCTAGTGCGCGACGTGGTGGCGGGTGAGGAACTTGGTCCGGACCGGCAGCTTGTCGGCCGCGAGACGGAGCGATTCGCGGGCGATCGATTCCGGGACGCCGTCCAGTTCGAATAAAATATTTCCGGGCTTCACCGTCGCCACCCAATACTCGGGCTGGCCTTTGCCTTTACCCATTCGGGTTTCCGGCGGTCGTCCGGTGACAGACTTGTCCGGAAAAATTCGAATCCAGAGTTTGCCTTTGCGCTTCATGTTGCGGGTGAGCGCGACACGGGCGGCTTCGATCTGGGTATTGGTGATCCAGGCGCGCTCCAAAGTTTGGAGGCCGAATTCGCCGAAGTCGATCCGGAGATTACGCGACGCCGTGCCCTTGCGGCTTCCCCGCTGGGTTTTGCGATACTTGACGCGTTTGGGCATTAATGGCATGGCGATGTCTCCTTAAAATTCGTTAGGCTGTAGCGGCCGGCTCGGGCGCGCCAGGCGGCGGAGCGGCAGGTGTGGCTGGAACTTCTTCCTTCTTACAAATCCAACACTTCACTCCGATTTTGCCGTAGACCGTGTTCGCTTCGGCGAAACCGTAATCGATCGGCGTGCGCAACGTGTGCAGCGGCACTTTGCCTTCGCGATACCATTCCGAGCGGGAAATTTCGGCACCGTTCAAGCGACCCGAACTGCGCAATCGTATCCCCTGCGCGCCAAAATCCATCGCGATCTGCACCGCTTTTTTCATCGCGCGGCGGTAGGCGATACGGCGCTCGATCTGGAGCGCGACGTTTTCGGCCACGAGTTGGGCGTCGAGTTCCGGGGTTTTGATTTCCTGGATGTCGATCTTGATCTGTTTGCCTTGCGCCATCTTCGAGATCTCTTCGGTCATCTTCTCGATCTCGGCGCCTTTGCGCCCGATGACGATGCCGGGACGAGCGGTGTGAATGGTCACGCGGATGCTGTTCCAGGCGCGTTCGATGATGATCTTCGCGACCGCGGCGAATTGCAGCTTCTTCTTTACGTACGAGCGAATGGCGAGATCGCCGGCGAGGAACGCAGGCATCTCCTGGGGCGAAGCGTACCAGCGCGAACGCCAGTCGCGGTTCACTCCGAGACGGACACCAATTGGATTAACTTTTTGTCCCATGAACTAGCTTTCTGTTTCCTTCGCTTCCGTCGGCTCGGCGGCGGCTTCGGCTTTCGGCGCCGCTTTGACCGCTTTCACGAGGCCGGTCTTTTTCTTTTTCGCGCCGCCCGATTTCTTCGCTTTTTTGTCGCGCGTCTTGATCTCGATCTCGTCCGTCAAAATGATTCGAATGTGGGCGCTCCGTTTGCGGATCGTGCTGCCGCTGCCGCGGGCGCGGGTCATCATCCGCTTCATCGTCGGGCCTTCGCCGACGGTCGCTTCTTTCACCACGAGTCCGTCGACGCGCAGGTTGGCGTTATTCTCCGCGTTGGCGATCGCACTCTTGAGCGTTTTGCTGATCATGCCGGCGGCCTTTTTGGGGCTGAACGCAACAATGTCGAGCGCTGCCGAAACCGGCAGGCCCTGAATGGCGCGAGTGACTTCGCGCGCTTTGAACGCCGAAATCTTCGCGTAACGATATGTCGAGCTAACTTGCATTTAC
Organism: Chthoniobacterales bacterium; assembly: GCA_039923575.1. Classification (GTDB taxonomy): domain Bacteria; phylum Verrucomicrobiota; class Verrucomicrobiia; order Chthoniobacterales; family UBA10450; genus Palsa-1392. The sequence goes on along the minus strand of JBDTCM010000363.1, from coordinate 2,419 downwards.
TTTAAACTGGCATTTTGGCGGGCATCCACCTGGAGACGATCGCCGACTTTTATTTTCACTTTTTCCGAATCCAATTCCTGAATCACCGCGCCGCTGATCTTTTCGCGCACATCCACTACTCGCAGGGTCGCGATCGTTTTCCCGGCCCGCACCACTCTTAGCGGCATCCCGAGTTTCACTCCCTGTTTTGCGCCGAGGTTGCCCACCACGAGCGACCATTCCTCTTTCACACTCAGGACTTTCCCGTCCATCAGGTCGGGCCCGGCCTCTTCGTTAGGCGGATTAGCGCCCTTGGCAAGGAGTTGGTTGGTCGCGCGCAATTGCGTTTCCACCCCCATCCGTGCATCGGCGTCGGCCGACTCGGTGCTCTTCACAAAGCGGATCACCGTCTCGGTCAACTTCAGCAATTGCTCGCGATAGGGTTCCTTCTCCTTGTTCATGAGTCGCTGACCGCTTTCAATAGACGCTGCTCAAGTTTCGCCCGGTCTTTGCTGACCGACTCGACCCCGAGCGCGTCCATCCGCAATTGCAGCTCCGAATATTTCCGGCGAAACAATTCCGCCTCCGCGTTCGAGACGACGAGACTATCGGTCAACGTCTTCTGCGTTTCGCGGTCGAGCGAGAGCTGTTTGCGCAAGAGATCATTCTGCGAAAACAACGTTTCTGCCGTCACTTTCGCCTCTGCGGTTTCAAGATTGGAATCTGACAAAGAACTATTTTCTGCCGCCAGCCCAGAGGCTAACGACAGGCACCCCAACACAACCAGGAGCCGGGGAACGAGAGCGGAGACTTTCATCTCATCCTCTCATTCCGCAACCATCAGTTGAACCTACTTCGTCACCTTCGCGGTGTGCGACCCGTGCTTCTTAAAGATTCGGGTAGGTGAAAACTCGCCGAGTTTGTGGCCGACCATGTTTTCGGTCACGAACACGGATTGAAAAATTTTGCCGTTATGGACGAGGAAGGTGTGCCCCACAAAATCAGGGGTCACCATCGAGCGGCGCGACCAGGTCTTGACCGGCTTCTTCACGCCGGAGGCGTTCATCTTGTCGATCTTCTCGAGAAGATGCGGCTCTACAAAAGGTCCTTTTTTTAGCGATCTGCCCATAACAAATTAGTTCTTCTTTCGGTTGACGCGCCGGTCCTGCATGATGAGGCGATCGCTCGGCTTTTTCTTGGAACGCGTCTTGAAGCCCTTCGCCAATTGTCCCCACGGGCTGGTCAAATGCTGGCGTCCGCCGCCACCCTTCGATTTGCCCTGGCCACCGCCATTCGGGTGATCGATCGGGTTCATGACCATGCCGCGCACGGTCGGGCGGATACCCTTCCAGCGTGAACGGCCCGCTTTGCCGCTGACCACGTTCATGTGATCGACGTTGCCGACCTGGCCCATCGTAGCGCAGCAGGTGTCGTGAATGCGGCGAATCTCGCCCGAAGGCAATTTGACCAGCGCATAGCCGGCTTCGCGGTTGCTCAGGATCGCCTGCTGACCAGCGCTGCGCGCCATCTGTCCGCCGCGACCGGGAGCGATTTCGATATTATGAATTCCTGAGCCAAGCGGAATCTCGCTCAAGGGCAGAGAATTTCCCACCCCGGGAGGCGCGGTCGGGCCCGACATCACCTTCGCGCCGGGCGCGAGACCATCGGGCGCGAGGATGTAACTCATCTCGCCGTCCGCATACTTGACCAAGGCGATTCGCGCGGTGCGATTCGGATCGTATTCGATACCGACCACCTCGGCCGCGATGCCGTGCTTGCGACGTTTGAAGTCGACCTTGCGATATTTTTGTTTGTGCCCGCCACCAATGTGACGCGAGGTCAGCCGGCCCTTGTTGTTCCGGCCGCCGCTGCGTTTCTTTACTTCCGTCAAAGACTTGTGCGGCTTTGACTTGGTCTGGGTGATTTCGTCGAACGTCGGCAGCGTCTTGAAACGCTGCGTCGGCGTGAGTGGGCGATAATCTCTGATGGCCATAACTAATTAAACGAGATCGATCTTCTCGCCTTCCTTCAGGGTCACGATGGCTTTTTTCCAGTGCGCCTTGCGGCCGAAGTCGGCGCGACGTTCGCGCTTCTTTTTGCCGGCGTAATTGCAGGTGTTGACGTCCAAGACCTTCTTCTTAAAGAGAAGCTCGATTGCGTGCTTGATCTGGATCTTGTTGGCGCGCGGGTTTACCCGGAAAACGTATTTGTTGAGCTTTTCACTCAGAAGCGACGCTTTTTCCGTCAGCTGCACCGTCTGGATTAAATCGTAGGGCTCGTTCATGAGCGGGTCGTCCTTTCCGCCAGCTGCGCGAGCGCGCTGCCAGTCACAATGATTTTGTCGAACGCGAGCAATTGCTCGGTGTTCACGTCGCCCGCAGTTGCGAGCAGGACCGGCCGCACGTTGCGCGCGGAGCGGTAGAAAGTTTCTTCAAACGAA
>JBDTCM010000362.1:0-3832 GCA_039923575.1 Chthoniobacterales bacterium | reverse complement strand
CGCCACCACCATTGGATTACTCTATCGCTTCCGTGGACCAAGCGAAGATCTCAAGTCTCGCGCGCACGCGGAAGCACGGGAAGCGTTGCGGCTCCAACCCGATCTCGGCGAAGCGCATCTTGCGCTGGGGCTGTGTCATTATCGCATCGAGCGCGACTACGACCGCGCCCTGCCTGAATTGGAAATCGCGCGCCGGCTTCTGCCTAACGACACCGAAGCTGAGACGACGATCGCGTTCATTCACCGCCGGCAGGGCCGATGGCGTGATGCCCGCGTCGGCCAGGAGCGTGTCCTCGCCCGCGATCCGCTCAACGGAGAGTACGAACATGAACTCTACGCGACGGCTGTCATGCTCCGCGATTGGCCCGCGGCCGCAGCTCATGCCTCGCGGGCTTCAGCCTTGGCGCCGCAGATGGAACCGCTGAAGGGAGAGCGGGCGCTGGTCGATTTTTGGCAAAAAGGCGACCTCTCTTTGCTGCGACAGTTCTTTACCGAAATGCTCGGTTACGGAGATGTGGAGGGCAATCTCACTTGGGAACGCTGGGATGTGGCGATGCTGGGTCGCGATTTCAAAACAGCCCAGGCGGCGATTGATGGCTTCCCCTTCGAGACGCTGCCGTCGGTTCTCAGTGCGCCGGTGCCGAAGAGTTACCTCGAAGGGTGCGTCTGGCTGGCGCAGGGCGAGAACGCCCGGGCGCAGCGATTCTTTGAGGCGGCGCGCCCGGCGATGGAGGCCGAAACGCTCGTGCACCCGGACGATGGCTTGCGTCATGCCCGGCTCGGGTTGCTTTATGCGTATATGGGCCGGAAAAATGACGCGATTCGGGAAGGGGAGCGTGCAATTCAGCTGACGCCTGTCACCGAGGATGCGATCGATGGCCATCAGCGCTTGTGCAACCTGGCTTTGATTCAGGCCCGCGTCGGCCATGCCGAAGCGGCGATCACCATGATCGAGTCTCTCCTCCGGGAGCCGGGCTGCGTTTCGCTGCTGGACGAATCAAGCATGAGCCCTTGGGAACTACGATTGCGCTGGCAATGGGACCCGCTCCGAAATGATCCGCGTTTTCAAAAAATCCTCGCTGCGCCGGAGCCGCCCACGGTTTTCTAAAGGTGCCTCGCCAGAAGTTGGCCCGTGGGCAGAAGCGGCCAGAGAGGATTCAAGGCGAGGTTCGGGTGATTTTTTTCCGACTCCTGCATTATTCTTGCAACGCCGGGAGAATTTTAGACATGGAATAGGTAGAGACACTCGTGTGTGTCGTACCAAGGGCTGGCTCCCGGATCCCCGGATCCGACGATAACCTGAAGGCGCCCCCACGCCTTCAGGCGCGGCGTGGAAGTGCTCTTCGCACGGATCGAAATCAGGCCGTGGCGTCGGCCATTTGCGAAGCAGCCGGCCTTTTCGCCGGTTCGAGCTGGCTTTTCCAAAGGTGCGCCGGCAGGACGCCGATCATCATGAAAACGAGCTGACTCACGCCGAAGGCGATCAGCCAGGGGAAAGCGCTGTCCATGAACCCGTAGGAATGCAGCCCGATGCCGAGCATGTTGACGCCAAACCAGGACCAGCTCGTGACGACATTGCCGAAGACGGCCAGCACCATCAAGCCGCGTTGCCGGACGAGGCCGCCCCAGCGCGCGTGCAGGATAATGGCGTTCCAAAGAACAATGAGGAGGGCGCCGTTCTCCTTCGGGTCCCAACCCCAGAAACGCCCCCATGATTGATCCGCCCAGATGCCGCCGAGAATGGTGCCGACGAAACTGAAGAGCGTGGCGAAACAGACGATGCCGTAGACCATTCGGGCGAGCGATTGCGCCGTGGCGCGATCGAGCGAAGGCGTAAACGCGCCGCGTGCGATATAGGTGAGGGCGAGAAAGCCGGCGAGGAAAGTCGAGGCATATCCGAGCGTGACGCAGACGACATGGGTCGCGAGCCAGCCGTTGGTGTCGAGCACGGCGCGCATCATTTCCATCGTGTCGCCGTCCATCGAAAGGTGATGCGCGATGAGCAGCGTGATGAAGCCGATCATGGCTGCAGTCGCGCTCCCAATGCCGTTGCGGAAAAAGCGCTCGAGGAAAATGCCTAACAATACCGCGCCCCAGCCGATGAAGACGGCGGAGGAGTAGAGGTTGGTCACGGGCGGCCGGCCTTCCAGATACATTCGCGTAATCAACCCAGCGGAATGCACCAGGAAGATCACGACCAGAAGCGCGAAAGCGTAGCGCCCGAGCGCCTGCGGCCAGATGAGCCACGAGGCGCAGGCCAGAATGAAAATCAAAACGTAAATCACCATCGCGCTGTAGAACGGCTGCAATTGGTTGAAGACCGATTCGACCTTTGCCTTCCAGACGCGGCCCGGCAGGTCGCGCTGCAGCTCCGCCGAATAGTGGTCGAGCGCCTGGTTAAAGGTCACCGGATCGTTCGCCGCGAAAGCCGTCGCCATGGTTGCCCAGGAGGCGACGGCCGGATGCATTTTCCCATTGGTCAGGAAAGTGAGCAGGCTTTCCCCCATCTTGTGCCATTGCAATGGGTCGTCGTTAGGCGGGAAAGGCGGGATGGGGAGAAAATACCCGGTCTCGGCGAGGAACCCCAGGCTCTGCAAGGCCTCTGCGGTGATGCCGGTGTTCATCGGCACTGGCGATGGCCGGGTATTTTTTTCCAGGTCCTCCACCTGGCTTTTGAAGTTCTTGGTGCCCGTGACTTCGAGGCTGTTCTCGAGCCGATGATAGAGCGAGAGGCGTTCAAACAGCTTCAGGATGTCGCGCTGAAACGGTGAGCGCAGCTGTGCGTCCACCTTGCCCGCGAGGTCGGCTTGCTGCTGGACCTCCTGCAAATGGGGGGCGAGTTCGCGGAAGGAAAAAGATTTTCCCGGGACCGAGTTCAACCCCAGCACGGTCAGCGTTTCCGGATTCCAGAAGACAAAAATCTTTCGCAGATCCGCTACGTCCGGCTTCATCAAGACCTCGGCCAGCCAGTCGATCGGGCTAAGGGTGCCGTGGTCCGAGCTGAGCGATTGTTTGCCGTGAATGATGAGCAGCGAATTGCGCGCGACCGTATCGAGCGGCTTGATCCGGCCATTCAAGAGGACCGGCAGTCGTCCGAATTTTTGCATTTCAAAGCCGTCGTGGGTGTCGTGCTGGAAGAGTGGGGCGACGATGTAGGCCAGCGTCGCGGCGACGATCAACCAAACAACGATGGGACGCGCCTGTTTCACCGGCTCCTCTTTCTTACGAAACCAAAAAGATGCATCGAAAATTGAGTGACCAGCCCCAGCGCGACCAGTCCGCAGGCGATATAGGGCATGAGCATGGCGGGATTTTTCACCACTTGTAAGATCGTCGTCTTGTCGCTGTTGTCGAAACCCGCCTGGTAAAAGGTGAAGCCGCGATAGCGCAACGGGTCGTTCATCGAGATCAGGACCTCGCGGTTTTCATTGCGTCCGAAATCGACCAGGCGCACCCGGCTCGAGAAATTTTTCGGAATATCCGTCCCCGCATAACGATCGTGCGCGAAGTGCAGCAGGGTGAGGGCAAACTGCTTGTAGAAACGCCGCTGCCGCATGACCAGCGCGTAGCTGTGATCGTTGACCGTGAAGGACTGCGGATCAGAAATCGCGTTCGAGACGAGCCACGTGCCTAACGAACCCTGGACCCCGTTGACCTCGACAAAAGCCGCGCTCAGATCGCGCTCGTCGTCTTTCACAGTGCGCGGCACTTCCGTCACGGCGACATTCGGCCCGAAGCCGGTCGTGGCCAGCGACGGCGGCGCCTGCGGGTCCTGCGCGCGCATGACGAGGCGTGAGTTCGGGAGGAACTGACGAATGTTGAGCGTGAAGGG
>JBDTCM010000361.1:0-8302 GCA_039923575.1 Chthoniobacterales bacterium | reverse complement strand
ACCAGTGAAAGGCTCTGCCACGAGAGTTCCGATAAGCGCATCGCGCAGAACCGCCGGCTCTTCGCAGGTGTGATTGCCGGCATCGCGCATTACGGCAACTGCATCGGCGTTCCCACCATCGGCGGTGAAATTTATTTCGACGAAAGCTACGAAGGCAATCCGCTGGTCAACGTCTTTTGCCTCGGAGTTTTGCGGCATGAGCAACTTGCGCGCGGCGCAGCCAGCGGCGTCGGCAATCCGGTCTTTTATGTCGGCGCGGAAACCGGGCGCGATGGATTGGCGGGCGCGGCTTTTGCGTCGCGGGAATTAACCGAGGAATCGCGCGAAGATCGGCCGGCGGTCCAGGTGGGCGATCCGTTCAAGGAAAAGCTGCTGCTCGAAGCGTGTCTCGAATTGCTCGCGACGGACGCCGTTGCCGGCATCCAGGACATGGGCGCGGCCGGTCTCACTTGTTCCACTTGCGAGACGGCCAGCCGCGGCGGCACGGGTGTGGAGATCGATCTCGCGAAAGTGCCGAAACGCGAGACGGGCATGACGCCTTACGAAACACTCCTGAGCGAATCGCAGGAACGCATGCTGATTATCGCGCGGCGCGGGAAAGAAGATGTCGTTAGGCGGATTTTTGAGAAGTGGGACGTGCCTTGTGCCGAGATCGGTCGCGTGACAGACGACGGCATGATGCGCGTGCTCAACAACGGTTCGATTGCGGCGGAGATTCCGGCGAAGCCGCTGGCGGACGAGGCGCCGCTTTATTCCAGAGAAGCAAGAAAACCAACCGCGGGTGACGCGGATTACACGGATGAAGAACTGCCAATATCCGCGCCATCCGCGAAATCGGCGGTTAAATATCTCCGACAATTGCTGCGCGATCCGTCCATTGCCTCGAAGAACTGGGTCTATCGGCAATATGACCACATGGTTCGCACCGGCACCGTCGTTAGGCCGGGATCGGACGCGGCGGTCTTTCATGTGCGGGAGGCGAACAAGTTCCTCGCCGCCGCGACGGACTGCAATTCGCTCTATTGCCGGCTCGATCCACGCGAGGGCGGGAAGATTGCGGTCGCGGAAGCGGCCCGCAACCTCGCCTGTTCCGGCGCCGTGCCGCTGGCGGTGACCGACAACCTCAACTTCGGCAATCCCTACAAGCCGGAAAATTTCTGGCAGTTGCGCGAAGCGGTCGAAGGTCTGGCGGAGGCCTGCCGCGCGTTTGGGACGCCCGTCATCGGCGGGAATGTTTCGCTCTATAATGAGAGTCCGGCCGGCGTGGTCGATCCGACGCCGACGGTTGCGATGGTCGGCCTGATCGAGCGCGAGGAATGGATCACCACGCAATATTTCAAGGCGGAGGGCGATGTCGTGATTCTGCTCGGCGATTTTGGCAACGAAATGGGGGGTTCCCATTTCCTGAAAATTATCCATGGCCTCAAGGCTGGCCTTCCGCCCCGGCTCGACTTCGCGCGCGAGCTTGCGCTCCAAAACGCGCTGCGCGATTTGATTCGCGCCGGGCAGATCCGGAGCGCGCACGATTGCAGCGAAGGCGGCCTCGCGGTGGCGCTCGCGGAAGCGTGTTTTAACCCGGACGGTTCGTTAGGCGCGACAATCGATCTGGGCGCGGCCGGCGCGGGACGGCTCGATCAAATTCTCTTCAACGAAACGCAGTCCCGCATTGTCATCTCTACCGTGCCTGAGAATGTTGACTCGGTTTTGCAGTTGCTGGTGGGTCGCCAACTGCCCGCGCATCGCCTCGGGACCGTCGGTGGCAACGAGCTAAACATCTCGGCGGCGGGCGAAACGCTCCGCTGGTCTGTCGAGGAAACTTACGCCGATTGGTTCAATGCCATCGCCGATGCACTCCGCCAGGACCTGACCAAATCATGAACATTGAGAAACAATATACCTACGAAAAAGTGATTCTTGGTTTGGAACTGGTCGGGTTCGGTGCGGTCATTGCGGTCGAGTGGCTCGACGAATACGTCGACGTGCCCTTTCGCTATTTGGGTGCGCTCAAAACGCCGGCGCGTCCCCAGGAGTTCTGGTTTGAAGCGCTCACCGTCCTGGTTGTCGCGATCAGCGTGGTGGTGGCAACCCTTTGGGTTTTTCGGCGGCTGCGCATGCTCGAAGGGTTTATCCAGGTCTGCGCCTGGTGCCGCAAGGTCAACCTCGGCGACGAATGGATTTCATTCGAGCAATACCTGAAGCGCGCGCATGACGTGAAATCCTCCCACAGTATCTGCCCGGACTGTCGCGCCACGGCTTCTGTCCGTCCCGCCAGCGCGATCTTGAAGTGAATCGCCCATCCTGACCTTTGAACTTTTCCAGGCTGCGAGATGCAGTTGCGCGCGGAATGAGTATCTTGCCTCCTCCGATGGTCCAGGAAGAACTTTCTCTGCCACCGCTGCCGCCCTACCCGATGCACGAATGCGGCATCTTTGCCGTCTTCGGGCACCCCAACGCGGCCGTGCTCACCTACTATGGTCTCTTCGCGCTCCAGCATCGCGGGCAGGAAAGCGCCGGCATCGTGACCTCGAATGGACCCGGCTCCAGCTTCCATTTACATCGCGACATGGGGCTCGTCTCGCAGGTTTTTGGGCAGGACGCACTGGAGCGGCTCAAAGGGACCCGCGCCGTCGGCCACACCCGCTATTCCACCACCGGCTCGAGCACGATAAAAAATGCGCAACCTTTCGTGGTCGATTGTTTTCGCGGGCAGATCGCGATTGCGCACAACGGCAACTTGATCAATGCCGACGTCCTGCGCGACGAACTCGAGCGCAAAGGCTCCATCTTCCAGACCACCGCGGACAGCGAGATCATCCTCCATCTCCTCGCCCAACCCTCGAAGAACGGCAGCAACATCCTCACCGCCCTGCGCCGGATCGAGGGCGCGTTTTCGCTCATCATTATGAGCGAGCGCGAGATCATTGCGGTGCGCGATCCCTTCGGTTTCCGCCCGCTGGCGTTAGGCAAACTCGACGGCGCCTATGTGCTGGCGTCGGAATCCTGCGCTTTCGATCTCATTCACGCCGAGTTCATCCGCGAGATCGAACCGGGCGAAGTCCTCATCATCGACGAAAACGGTCTCCGCTCGGAATGGCCCTTCCGGGACGAGAACCCGGCCTTTTGCATGTTTGAGTACGTCTACTTTGCCCGACCCGACAGCATCATCGGGGGCGTCAACGTGGCCAAGGTGCGGACGGAAATGGGCCGCCGGCTCGCGCAAAAATTCCCGGTCGAGGCCGACATCGTGGTGCCGGTGCCCGACTCCGGAAACTATGCCGCGCTCGGTTTCGCGCATGAGCTCAACATTCCCTACGAGCACGCTTTCGTGCGCAATCACTACATCGGGCGCACCTTTCTCCAGCCGAGTCAGCTCATCCGCGATTTCGACGTGCGGGTGAAACTCAATCTGATCAAGGAAGCGGTGGAAGGGAAACGGGTCGTGGTGGTGGACGATTCCATCGTTAGGGGAACGACCGCGCGGGCCCGCGTCGTCAATTTGCGCGAGGCGGGCGCGAAGGAAGTGCACATGCGGGTGAGTTGTCCGCCGCATCGCTTCGCCTGCCATTACGGGATCGATTTTCCCGATCCGGAAAAGTTGATCGCGAACCAGAAAACGATGCCGGAGATTTGCGATTACCTCGGGGTCGACAGTCTCGGTTACCTCGATCTTGAGGGCATGATCGCAGCGACCGGGAAACCCGCGAACAAGTTTTGCCTCGCTTGTTTTACCGGGAATTATCCGCTCCCGGTCGATCCCGAGCTGGACAAGTTCATCATGGAACGGCGCGAGGGGCGCGCCAAAGCCCTGGCTGAAGAAACGCAGCCGACTTTGTTTGCCGACTTGAAGTAGTCGCCGCAATGGGACGTTGTCATCCTGAGCGAAGCGAAGGATCTCTGACTACTCGCGATGCGCCCTGACCGGAGAGAATGATCAGAGATGTTTCGCTCCGCTCAACATGACAACTAAGCAAAAAGCCTACGCCCGCGCGGGGGTCGACGTCGATCTGGGCAACCGCCTCAAGGGCGGAATCCACCAACTCGTCAGGCAAACGCACGGCCCGGAGGTGCTCGGCAAGATCGGCGGTTTCGGCGGGCTATTTGCCCCAAATTTTTCCGGAATGCGAGAGCCCGTGCTGGTTTCCAGCATCGATGGCGTCGGCACGAAATTGAAAATCGCTTTCGCGATGGATCGCCACGACACCGTCGGCGCCGACCTCGTCAACCACTGCATCAACGACATCGCCGTCCTGGGCGCGCGTCCGCTCTTTTTTCTCGATTACATCGGCGCGGAAAAATTAGAGCCGCGCGTCTTTCGGCAAATCTTGCTCGGCTTCAGCAGAGCCTGTCGGGCGGGCGGTTGCGCGTTGATTGGCGGTGAGACGGCGCAGATGCCCGGGATGTATCGCCGCGGTGAATACGATCTCGCTGGCTGCATCGTGGGAGTGGTCGATCGGGCGCAAATGATCGACGGCGCGCGGATCAAACCCGGCGACATCATCCTCGGTTTGCCCTCGAACGGCCTGCACACCAATGGTTATTCGCTGGCGCGGAAAATATTTTTCGAGCAGCTGCGCTTAAAACCAACGGCACGAGTTCCCGGTTTGCGCCTATCGTTAGGCGAAGAACTTCTCCGGACGCACAAAAACTATCAACCGCTCCTCGCTCAGGTGCCGGTTGGGAAACTGAAAGGGCTGGCCCACATCACCGGCGGTGGTTTGATCGACAATCTGCCGCGCGTCCTGCCGGGGAACTGCGATGCGGTGATCGAGACGGGAAGCTGGAAGGTGCCTGCCATTTTTCAGCTCCTTCAGGAACGCGGCGGCGTGGCACGCGCCGAGATGTATCAGGTTTTCAACATGGGGATTGGGATGGCGGCGATTGTCGCCCCTAACGATGCCGCCGCCATCGGGAAAAAGTTGCGCGCCAAACCGATCGGCCGAATCGAGCGAGGCGCCGGGCAGACGCGCCTGGCGTTGTAGACGCTTCGCTCTGCGAAGCGCGGGAGCAAACGTTGCTCGGTCGAAAATCCTTTCGCTCCGGTCGCACGCAGACCCGCGCCTCCTAGAGGGAGGCGTCCACAATGGGAACGCGCGTCCGCTATTTCTTTTCCGGCTTCACCACCTCCGCCCGCCAGACCGGTCCGTTAGGCATGAACGGCGGGATTTTTTGCGCGGACTTGAGCGCCGGCATCTTCCCGTCCGCGACGCGGAAAATCGGCAGGATCGGACTGCCGTGGCTCTCCTTCTCGTAGGTGGTGCCGTCCTTTTCGATCAAGAGATCGGCAAAAAATTCGCCGCCCGGCTGTTCGCCAATGAGGATCTCCATGTCGTAGGAATTACCGGCCATGGCGGAGACGGCCGGCCCTTTGACGAACATGTTTGGAATCTTGCTGAAGCCGTAGTCGTACTTCGCCACCACGCTGGAGACGCCGTGCGGATTCCAGGAACCGTCGAGCACGATCTGGCCGTTGAACCTGACGACCAGCAAATCGTCGCCGGCTCCGACGAAATGATAAGTGCCGGTTTCCGGCGGCGAGACGCGCCCTTTGTAGAGGGCGAGCCAGAGTTTTGGCTTCACTTCGCCGGAGACGTGAAAGGCGCGCGGCCCTTCATCCGCCGGCATGTAGGGCGTAAAAATCTGCACGTTGTAGAGCATCTGCGGGGCGCGATAGAACTTCTGAAAGGCGCTCTCGTTCCAGCCGCCCTTGATGAAGTCGGTCACGATCTCGCCATACTTTTGCTCGGTCATATCGGTCGAGCGATGGGTCTGCGATTGCTTCAAATCGTAGAGCGTGCCGGCGAACGAGCCCGCGCCGGTTTCGCGCAATCCGAAAAACGAAATGGGCCCGCCGCCCCCCTGGCTGCCATCGGCGCCGGTCACGGAGGTGGGCAGGCCGACGCCGGCTCCGCCCACGCCCACCATTTTCGTGGGCGCCGCATCCATTTTCGGCATTGCGGGCATCGCCGGCAGGGTGACTTTGGCGATCCCGGTGGTGATGATGCGCTTGACCGCCGGGGCGCTCATCGTGCTCTGTTTTTTCGCCATCTGCACTTTGTGCTCGAGCGCGCGCTCGGAATGATTGGGCGAGGGCGGGCCGCCTTTGAAGGTCAATTTCCGCTGCGGCCTGTAGACCTGCACGACGTAAATGGCGGCGCCGATGCCGAAGAGGACGTGCACGAGGATGCTGATGAAAAGAAAACGGCTGTTGCGCAGGCGCGACCAGAGCGACGGCCGGCCGAATGTTTCCGGCGCGGCGATTTCGTTGCTTTCTTCCACAGTCGGAGCGGCCATCTGGTTGCAGATGCTCTTAGCTTGGGCGCCGCGCGAGGTAAAGCCGCGAACGCGGCGGACTCGACACCGCGGCGAGGGTGGACTAGAAATCCGAACGCGCGCGGGCGGTTAGCTCAGCGGTAGAGCGGCACGTTTACACCGTGTTGGTCGGGGGTTCGATCCCCTCACCGCCCAATCCCGACTCGTGCTCGTCCTCGAAGATTAGGAAGTGGAATGACCAGCCGCCAAAATGGCGAGCGCGATAAAACTCTGCACGACTTCATCGCGCTGGTTCAAGGTCAGGCTGCGATAACGGATGAGGCCGTAACCCGGTTTCGATTGGGAAAGTCGCGCTTCGAGAATTTCGACCTCCACGCGCAAGGTGTCGCCAGGATGCACCGCTTTGGGCCAGCGCAATTCGTCGATCGCCCGGCCAATGATGCCGCCTTCCACCTGCATCGTGTCGATGAAGAGCCGCATCGAGATGGCCGCCGTCTGCCAGCCGCTCGCGGCCAGGCCGCCAAGCAAATTTTTCCCGGGATCGGCGGTGGTATGAAAGGGCTGCGGATCGTAGCGGCGCGCGAACTCGACGATTTCTTCCGCCGAAATCTTCTGCGCGCCGGAGACAAAGCGGCTGCCCACGGGAAAATCTTCGAAGGTGCGGCCCACGTCGCAGCATCCGCGCATTGCCGGATGCGGCGCAAGGTGTAAGCTGCGCCTAACGAGAAAAAAATGAGCGGCACCGAACTAATGCAGGCGGCCATCGCGCAGGCGCGCAAAAGTTTAAGCGAAGGCGGAATCCCGATCGGCGCGGCCCTTGCCCGGAAGCAGAAATTGCTCGCCGTCGGTCACAACAAACGCGTGCAGGAGGGCGACCCGGTGACGCATGCCGAGATCGATTGCCTGCGCAATGCCGGACGGATCGGAAGTTTTCGCGACACCGTCCTCTATTCGACGTTGATGCCGTGCTACCTCTGCAGCGGGGCGGTCGTGCAGTTTGGGATTCGCAAAGTGATCGTGGGCGAAAGCCGCACTTTTCCCGGCGGCCTGGATTTCATGCGCGCCCATGGCGTCCAGGTGATCGATCTCGACCTGAAGGAATGCGTCGCGATGATGCGGAAATTTATCAGAAATAATCCCGCGCTCTGGAGCGAGGATATCGGTCGTTAGGCCGGAAGACGGGACCGCGGCCCGCTCCCCCCCAAAAGATAAATGCTTGACCTTTCCCGGGAATCCATAATGCTCGCCTTCTCGAACGGAAAGGTTGCTCGGGACGCTATGGAAAAAAACACTCTCCTCTCCAAATTTGCGGGGATCGCTTTCCTGGTCGCATTCGCCTGTGGCGCTCGTGCCGGCACTCTCACGATCGATTACGGTCCCAGCTTTCTGCCCAATAGCGCCTTTACGGAAAACAGCATCGCTGCCGTGCTCTTGCATAATCCTGGCGGCCTGATGGGTGACGTGGTGCGCCTCTACGGCGATTCGAAAGTAGATCCGGCCGTCGAATCCCCGCGCATCTCGATTGGGGGCAGTTTTGCCGCCAACGCCGGCGACGTTTTTTCCGTTGGGTATAACTTTTCCGTTAATCTTAATACGACGGCCCCCATCACCCTCACGATTGATGCGCAGGCGATTGTATCAGGCGTGCCGCAGACTTTCAGCACCGTGCTCACGCTCAATCCGGGCCTCGGCCACTACGAAGGCCAGATGAGCGGCATCGTCTTCGGTCTCGCTGCCAGTGGCACCTGGAATGGGCGGCTGGTTTTCAACTTTGGCACGCCGCCGAGCTCAACCGACGGTGGCTCGACCGAAAATCCAAATCCCGGAGGCATGATTCTCCAACTCGAACAGGTCGATTTCCAATTGACCGCCGTGCCGGAACCCTCCTCCTACTTCCTGCTGGGCGTCGGCCTCGTCGCGCTCTTCGGTTTTGGGCGTCGCCGCCGCGCGGCCTGATCGAGCCGGCTGTTTTTTCGTTAGGCGAGACAGATCTTCACTCCGGGAACGGCACCTGCAAATCCAGGTCCAGATG
>JBDTCM010000360.1:0-4846 GCA_039923575.1 Chthoniobacterales bacterium | reverse complement strand
GAACGCGAGCAGTTGCTCGGTATTCACATCGGTCGCGGTGGCGAGGAGGATCGGCCGCACGTTGCGCGCGGAGCGATAAAACGTCTCTTCAAACGCGTCGGAAATGAGCAGCACCTTCTTCGCGTCGGTGTGGCCTTTGACCAGACTAAGAAATGTCTTCGTCTTCGGCTCTTTCACGCTGAACGCGTCCACCGTCAGGACGTCGCCGGCTTTGATCCGCTCGCTCAGCGCTTTCTGAAAAGCGAGCCGGCGGACCGTTTTGGAAACTTTCTTGGTGTAATCGCGCGGATGCGGGCCGAAGACGACACCGCCGCCCCGCCAGATGACGGACGACTTGTAACCTGCGCGCGCCCGGCCGGTGCCTTTTTGGCGCCACGGTTTCGCACCAGAGTAGGCCACTTGAGCTTTCGTTTTCGAGTTGGCCGAACCAGAACGACGCGCCGCGCGCATCGCCACCACGGCATCATGCATGGCCTGCGTTCCGCGACCGTTCTCGATCAAATTGATGTTCGCCTCTTTGGCGGCGGCGGCGGTTAAGACTTTCGCGCTCATTTACTGGCCTCGGTTGCGGCGGCGGGTTTCTTAAGGGCCGGACGAACGACAACGTAGCTGCCATTCGCGCCCGGCACGGCGCCGCTCACTAAAATGATTTTGTCTGCTTCGCGCACCTGCAGGATCCGCAGGTTTTGCACGGTCACGCGCTCGTCCCCCATGTGACCCGGCATACCCATGTTTTTCCAGATGCGCCCCGGAGTGGAACGGTTGCCGATGGCGCCGTTGCGCCGATGGGTCTTGGAACCGTGCGCCGCGCCCTGGCCGTGAAAATTGTGCTTCTTCATCACGCCCTGGAAACCTTTGCCTTTTGATTTCCCGACGACGTCGACCCAGTCGCCCGCCTGGAACTGTGTCACCGCGAGGTCGACGTCACCCTCCGGCGCGTCTTCCTTGAGGCGGAATTCCCGCACGAGTTTCTTTGGCTCCGAACCGGCTTTCGCGAACCCGCCGAGGAGCGACTTGGTCACGCGCGATTCTTTCTGCACGTCGAAGCCGACCTGAATGGCGGAGTAGCCGTCGTTCTCGGTCGTTAGGCGACGCAAGAGGGTGTTATCCCCGGCCGCGATCACGGTCACCGGGCGCAGCTTGCCATCCGCGTCGTAGACGCTGGTCATGCCGATTTTTTTTCCTAAAAGTCCGATGCTCATGGTCGTGGGCTGGCAAAAGTGGTGAGGCTGAAGCTAAATCTTGATCGTGATGTCCACGCCCGCCGGCAGGTTGAGTTTCTTCAACTCGTCTACCGTCTTGGCCGTCGGCTCGATGATATCCAGCAAACGCTTGTGGGTGCGAATCTCAAATTGGTCCATCGACTTTTTGTCGACGTGGGGAGAGCGATTGACCGTGAATTTCTCGATCAAAGTCGGGAGCGGAATCGGTCCCGCCACCCGGGCGCCGGTGCGCTTCGCGGTCTCGACGATGTCGACCGCGGATTGATCGAGCATTCGATGGTCGAATGCTTTCAGACGAATGCGAATGCGTTGCGCGTCGGCCATATTATTTCGTTTCCTTCTGGTCGAGCACGGCCGCGACGAGTTGCGACGGGACTTGTTCGAAATGGGACGGCTCCATCGAGTAACTCGATCGGCCTTTGGAAAGTGAGCGGATGGCGGTCGCGTAACCGAACATTTCCGCGAGCGGCACCTCGGCCTGGACCATGGTGAGATTGCCCTTCACCTCGATGCTGCCGATCTTGCCGCGGCGGCGATTCAAATCGCCCATGATGTCGCCCTGATATTCCTCCGGGGTCGCGTTCTCGACCTTCATGATCGGCTCGAGCAGGATCGGCTTCGCTTTCTTAAACGCGTCCTTGACCGCAAAAATCGCCGCGAGCTTGAACGCCATTTCGTTCGAGTCGACGTCGTGATAGGAGCCGTCGATGATGTCGACGTTGGCATCGATCACCTGGTAGCCCCCGACAACGCCGTTGAGCATCGCTTCTTCGATCCCCTTCTTGCAGGCCGGGATGTATTCCTTCGGAATGTTGCCGCCCACGACCTTGTTCTCAATCGTGATGCCTTTGCCGCGCTCGTTAGGCTGGACCTTGACGATGACGTGGCCGTATTGACCACGACCACCGGACTGCTTGATCAACTTGCCTTCGCCATCAGCCGGCGAGGTAATCGTTTCGCGGTAGGCGATCTGCGGTTTGCCGGCGTTCGCGTCCACCTTGAATTCGCGCAGCATCCGATCGCGAATGATCTCGAGATGCAGCTCGCCCATGCCGGCGATAATCGTCTGGCCGGTATCTTCGTGGGTGTAGACTTTGAAAGTTGGATCCTCTTCCGAGAGCCGCTGCAATGCGACGCCCATTTTTTCCTGGTCCTGCTTCGTCTTAGGCTCGATCGCCATCGAGATAACCGGATCAGGGAAGGAAGGCGGTTCGAGCAGGATCGGAAAATCCTCATCGCAGAGCGTGTCGCCGGTCGTGATGTTCTTGATCCCGACGATGGCTGCGATGTCACCCGAGTAACAGGTGTCGATGTCCTCGCGTTTGTCGGCTTGAATCTGGATCAAACGCGAGATGCGCTCGCGCTTGTTGGTGCGCGGATTGTAAACGTTGTCGCCTTTGCTCAACGAACCGGAATAAACCCGGAAGAAAACCAGCTTCCCGACAAACGGATCGCTCCACAACTTAAAGGCGAGCGAGCAAAACTTGCCGTTGTCATCCGTCGGCGCTTCCATCTTCTCGTGCGTATCGGGTTCCATGCCGACCGCGGGCGGAATGTCGAGCGGACCGGGAAGATAATCGATCACCGCGTCGACGAGATATTGCACGCCCTTGTTCTTAAAGGCGGAACCACCGACGACGGGCACAAATCTGTTCGCGATCGTCTGGCGGCGAATTCCCGCCTTCAGCATCTGAGGCGTGACTTCCTTCTCTTCAAGGACCGCTTCCGCGATCTCGTCGTCGATATTGGAAATCTGCTCCACGAGCGTGGCGTAGGCTTTCTCGACCTGTTCTTTGTTCTCGTCCGGAACCTCGCGCACTTCGTAGATCGAACCCATCGAGTCATCGTCGAGATAGAAGACGGCTTTGCGGTTCACGACGTCGAGCTGGCCCTTGAGATAATCTTCCTTGCCGAGCGGAATCAAAATCGGCCACGCGTTCGCGCCGAGTTTCTTGTGCATTGAATCGATCGACGCCTCGAAGTCCGCGCCGACGCGATCCATTTTATTAATGAAAGCGATCCGCGGGACGAGATACTTGTTCGCCTGACGCCAGACCGTTTCCGATTGCGGCTGCACACCGGCGACCGCATCGAAAACCGCGATCGCGCCGTCGAGCACGCGCAAGGAACGCTCCACCTCGGCGGTGAAATCGACGTGCCCCGGGGTGTCGATGATGTTCACGCGCATTTTGATGCCGTCGAACATTTTGTAAACGCCCGGCTCCGGCTTCTGCATCCAGGCGCAGGTTGTAGCGGCGGAGGTAATCGTGATACCGCGCTCGCGTTCCTGCTCCATCCAGTCAGTCACGGTCGTGCCTTCATGCACTTCACCGATCTTGTGGATCATGCCTGTGTAAAAAAGGATGCGCTCGGTCAGGGTCGTCTTGCCGGCGTCGATGTGCGCGGCGATCCCGATGTTCCGCGTCCTCTCGAGCGGGTACTTGCGGTCGGGCGAATTCGGATTCGCGGTCGCGGGTTTATCGATAGTCGCAGAGGCCATAACAGGAAATTCTTTACCAGCGGAAATGAGCAAAGGCGCGGTTGGCCTGCGCCATCTTATGGGTGTCGTCGCGCTTCTTGATCGCGTTGCCCTGACCGGCGGCGGCGTCTTTCAATTCCGCGGCGAGTGCCTCGGCCATCGGCATGCCGCGACGGTTGTCGGCGTAGGTAACGATCCAGCGCATCGCGAGCGAGACCTGGCGGGAAGCGGTCACTTCCATCGGAACCTGATAAGTGGCGCCGCCGACGCGGCGTGATTTCACTTCCAGACGCGGGCGAACGTTTTCGAGCGCCTTGTTCACGACTTCGAGCGGGTCGACCGCATCCGAACCTTCACGCGATTTGTCGATCGCAGTGTAAACGATGCGCTCCGCGAGCGATTTCTTGCCGCGCTTCATGACGGTGGAAATGAGGCGGGCCACGGCCGCGCTCCCGTAACGGGAATCGACCTTCTCTTCTTTTTTGTAAGTTCTACGACGACGAGACATGGGAAAATCTATTTCTTCTTCGCGGCTTTTTCGCCTTCAGCGCCGCCGGCTTTGGGGCGTTTCGCGCCGTACTTGGAACGGCTGCGACGGCGTCCATCCACGCCTAACGAGTCGAGCGTTCCGCGCACGATATGGTAACGGACACCGGGCAAATCCTTGACTCGTCCGCCGCGCACGAGAACGATCGAGTGTTCCTGCAAATTGTGACCTTCGCCCGGAATGTAGGCGATGATTTCCTGGCCGTTCGTTAGGCGAACTTTCGCCACTTTGCGCAAGGCAGAATTCGGCTTCTTCGGCGTCCGCGTCATGACCTGGGTGCAGACGCCGCGCCGCTGCGGACAATTCTTGAGGGCCGGTGATTTTGATTTCACCGAAACCTTTTTTCGTCCCTTGCGAATAAGCTGATTAATCGTTGGCATTTTACGTACGTTGGAGTCGCGAAACCGTGAAGTTTCAGACGACAAAAAAACCGCCTCAAGCCGTGTCCACCTTCCTCACGCACCTGATACGGAGAGCGCGCAATATAGGAACAAATTATTGGGCCGCAAGATTATTTTCCCCCGCGAGCGCCCCCAGCGCTGCCCAGCGCTCATAAAGTCGCGCAACCGCAGCGCGCGCAGCACTTAAATCCGCCTC
>JBDTCM010000359.1:0-2611 GCA_039923575.1 Chthoniobacterales bacterium | reverse complement strand
GCTGGTGTAATCCTCGCGTCGCAGTCGCAGATACCCATAATCCGCCGTCACCTCACAGGGCGCCGCCAGTTTCTCCGTGTCGGCCAGGCAGAGAGCGATATTGCGCGACCTGAGGAGGGCAAAAATTTCCTCGTCGAGCCACGACTCGTGGCGGAATTCGAAGGCGGCTTTCATCTTCGGCAGCTCGCGCAGAAACGAGTCGAGCACCTCGGCGTTCTTTTTGAAGTTGGGTGGGAGTTGAAACAAAATCGGCCCGAGGCGATCGCCGAGGTCTGCCACCACCCGACAAAAATAGGCGATCGTGTCCTGGCAATCGCGCAGCTTCGCGAAGTGGGTGATTTTCTGCGGCGCCTTGAGCGCGAAACGAAAAGTCGTAGGCGTCTGCGCCTTCCAGTTCTCGATCGTCTTGGGTGAGGGGATGCGGTGGAAGGTGTAATTGATCTCGGTCGTGGAAAGGCGCTCCGCGAAATAGGGCAGCATTTTGGCCGCGGCCAAATCCTCAGGGTAAAAATTCCCCTTCCACTCCGCATATTGAAAACCCGAGGTGCCGATCCAACTCTTCATCTTCCCCACGTTAGGCAAAACATGGCGTGGCGGAAAACCAAATCGTTTTTTCGATGGAGATTCGATTAAATACGAAAGATGGGAGCCGAAACGAAAATGCGCGGCGGCTGGACGCTTTTGAAAAACACCGGGATCGAATGGTGGAACGACAACACTTTTCGCCTCGCCGCTTCGCTCGCCTTTTACACCATCTTTTCCGTCGCCCCCATTCTTCTCATCGCGGTTGGCGCGGCCAGCCTCTTCTTCGCGCGCGAGACGGCGGTGGATCGCGTCGTGCAGGAGATGCAGCGCCTCGTCGGAGAGCAGGGCGCCGTGGCCATCCGCCAGGTCCTCGAATCTTCCGCCGGCTTCGGCAAAGGTGCGTGGGCGATCACGGTCGGCGTCGTGACGCTGATCGTCGGCGCCTCGGTCGTCTTCGGCGAATTGCAATCCGCCCTCAACCAGATCTGGGGAGTGAAATCGGAAGTCCGGCGCGGCCTCATTTTGGATTTGGTGCTCGATCGTCTGCGCTCGTTTTCGATCGCGCTTGGAGTGGGATTTTTGCTTCTCGTCTCACTCGTTCTCAGTGCCGCCCTCAGCGCGCTGCAGGATTACCTGACGAATTGGATGCCCTCCGTTCCCTGGCTTTGGCAGGCGGGGAACATCACGATCTCGTTCTTCGTCGTCGCGATCCTCTTCGCGATGATCTACAAGTTTTTGCCCGACGTGCAGATTGAGTGGCGCGATGTCTGGATTGGCGCGGTCGTGACCTCGTTCCTCTTCAACGGTGGTAAATACCTCATCAGCATTTATCTCGGCCACGCCGCGATCGGGAGCGCGTTTGGCGCGGCGGGCTCTTTCGCCGTGCTCCTGGTCTGGATTTATTACTCGGCTTTGATCAGCTTTTTCGGCGCGGAATTTACCCAGGTCTATGCGCGGCGGCAGGGACGGCAGATTCGACCGAAGGCGCACGCCCGGGAGATCGGCAAACAAGATCGTTAGGCGACCTCGCCGGCGGCGTGACCGCTGGCCCAGGCCCATTGGAAATTGTAGCCGCCGAGCCAGCCGGTCACGTCGACCACTTCGCCGATGAAGTAGAGCCCGGGAACACGCCGCGCCTCCATCGTTTTGGACGACAACTCACCCGTGTCGATGCCACCGACAGTCACCTCGGCCTTGGGATAACCTTCCGTGCCTCCGGGACGCATCGGCCATTTGTGAACGCGGTGCGCGAGCTGCTCGAGTTCGGCAGTGCGCGTTTGCAGCAGGGGCGTGGACGGCGCGTAACGAGCGCACCAGGCGGAGGCGAGACGCGTCGGCCATTCGCGCGCCAGCAAGTCCTCGGCCGTGGCTTTCTCGTCGCGGTGCGCGCGCAGCCAATCAGCGCCGGGATGGTGGGGCAGGAGATCGAGCGTGATGCTTTCGCCCTCCCGCCAGTAGGAGGAAATTTGCAGGATGGCCGGTCCGCTCAAGCCGCGGTGCGTGATCAGCATCGCCTCGGCGAAGGAGGTGCCGTCCGCGCGCGCCACCACTGGCAGCGACACCCCGCTCAAGGACGCGAAGAGTGCCTGCTCCGCTGCGGCAAAGGTGAGGGGAACGAGCCCGGGCCGCGTGCCGGTCGATTTGATTCCGAACTGTTCCGCGACCCGGTAACCGAAGTCGGAAGCCCCGAGCCGGGGCAGCGAGAGTCCACCGGTCGCGATCACGAGCGAGTTGCATTCCAGCGTTCCGAGGTTTGTCCCTATCGAAAAACCATCGCGTTTTTCGACCGACTCGACGCGGCAACCGCAGCGCACGTCCACTTCCGCAATCGCGCATTCGGCCAGCAGCATCTCGATGATCTGGCGCGAACTGAAATCGCAGAACAACTGCCCCAGTTTTTTCTCGTGAAAAGGGATGCGGTGTTTCTCGACCAGCGCGATGAAATCCTGCGGCGTGTAACGCGCCAGGGCCGAGGCACAGAAACGTGGATTGCCGGAAAGATAATTTTCCGGCGCGGCGAAAAGGTTGGTGAAGTTGCAGCGGCCGCCGCCCGAGATTGCGATTTTCAATCCGACCCGGGCGTTGC
>JBDTCM010000358.1:0-6020 GCA_039923575.1 Chthoniobacterales bacterium | reverse complement strand
CGGTCAAAGTAAGACTTTCGGTCAGCCAAAGGCCGCGCACCTCCATCTTTGAGTTGGAAGCGATTGGTACATCGCCGCAGTACGTTCAGGGCTATCTCAACGCCGTGATGCAGAAGTATCTCGACGTGAAGAAAGGCATGCGCGCCGACCAGGGCAGCCACATGACGACTGCGATCACAGAACAGTTGATTCAGGTCGAGAAGGATCTTCGCAATGGCGAAGACGAAATGCTGGAGTTCCAGAAAGAGCACAACATTGGCTTTATCCAGGAGGAAGGGAACAGTGCGGCCGCCTACCTCGTAAAACTCAATCAGGAATATGCGCGGCTTAAGACCGAATACGATTTGCTGAGCCTGCTGGATCTTGATCAAAACCTCGACCGCCAGCAAGTAACGCCCAAGACTGCGGGCACATCCGGTGGGGCGGCGCCGGGTGACGAGAACCTATCCCTCTCGGAATTCGGGCCGGAAGGGGAATATTTGAAGGCGAGAGGGAATGTTCAGTTACTCAAGGCAGAGCGTGATACACTTGCCAGGGATCTGCGGCCCAGGCACCCCAAGATCATCAAACTGAACGACGAGATCGAGAAGCAGGAGAAACTGATTGAGCTTTACCGACAGGACGCGGTCGAGAAGCTCGATACCCGGCGCAAATCGATTGGGAAACAAATGGAGAACCTGCAGTCGAACATCAAGGAGTGGGAAAAGAAGGCGCTCATTCTCAGCCAGCAGCTGGCGCAGTTCAACCGCGTCAAAGGCAAAGTGGATCGGCAGAAACAACTTTACGATCGGCTGACCAATAACCTGAAAGACGTCGACATGTCGCAGGTCGTCGACACCGGGGACCAGGTGGGAATCATGGAAAGTGCTACCAAACCGCTCTCAGTGCGTCCGGGCCTGGTCGTGAGTTTGCTGGTGGGGCTTGGCTTCGGTGCGTTTGCCGGCCTCGTGATTCTTGTGCTGCTCGATCGGATCGACGACCGGATGGCCTCCTTTACGGAGTTCCAGCACTATTTCACTGAGAATATCATCGGCCAGATCCCAAAGGAGAAAGGCAAGGGCAAAATCACCCTCCTGCAGCCGGAAGACGCGCGGCATGTCTTCGCCGAGTCCTATCGCAATGTGCGGTCTTCCATTTTCTTCATGCCCTATGAAGGACCGCGGCCCAAGACCCTGCTCATCACGAGCGCTGTGCCTAACGAAGGTAAGTCAACCGTTTCGTCCAACCTCGCCATTACGATGGCACTTTCCGGAGCCAAGACGTTGCTCATCGATGGCGATCTGCGCCGGGGCGCGTTGCGCGAAGATTTCGATATTCATTCCAAGATCGGCTTTTCGGAGGTCTTGAAGCAGGAAGTGAACTGGCGGGAAGTGGTCGTCCCGACGTCGCTCCCGAGCCTCTTCGTTTTGCCCCGCGGCAACACGATCTCTCAACCGAGTGAACATCTCCTGCGCGAATCGACCGATGCCTTCCTCAAGGACATCTATAATCACTACGACTACATCATCATCGACAGCTCGCCGGTGCTGGCGGCGGATGATACCACCAGTCTCGCTCCCAAGATCGACGCGACCCTCTTTGTGGTGCGGCTTTCTTATACCTCGGCCCGGCTGACGCGAAAAGCGCTCGAACTGCTCTATAACCGGCAGGTCAACGTGCCGGGTGTGATTCTCAATTGCGTCGATACTTCGCTGCCGGAGTATTATTACTACCAGTACGCCGAGTATTATAATACGCCGAGTGCGGCCGCGTCGCCTGAAAAGCCGTTGCACACGCTAAGGGAAGAACAGGGTCACGGGGTTTAAGACCAGACGGCCGCTCGGCTTGGTCTGCCCGGTGCTGGCGCGCGTCGTTCGTCTGCTCTTCGCGTCATGAACTCCTCGCCACCAACCGACGCCGTCGCACCGCGGTCCGTGGAGAGCGGTGCCGCCTTGCGCTTTGCGCGCGAGGTAGGCCGCTTTGCCTGGCTGCAAATGTTCGTGCAGTTGATCGGGTTTACGACCGGGATTCTGCTCGTGCGGCGACTGGAGCAGCACGAGTACGCTCTTTTCACGATCGCCAATACGATGCAGGGCGCGATCAACGTGCTCGCCGATATTGGGATCAGCATCGGCTTGATCTCCATCGGCGGTCGCGTCTGGCAGGATCCTCATCGCTTTGGGGAATTGGTGAGCACGGGGATGAAGCTGCGCCGCAAGCTCGGGGCGGGCTCAGTTCTGGTCGTCACACCGGTGCTCTATTTCATGCTTGTAAGGAACGGGGCATCGGTCTTTTACGCCGCGGCCCTGATCGCCGCCGTGCTTGGCGGGTTGTACGTCCAACTGTCGTTCGGAGTCCTGGACGTGGTGCCGCGCCTGCACTCCGACTTTCGCCAAATCCAGAAAATCGATTTCACTGGCTCACTCGCGCGTCTGGCCGTGATTGGCGCGCTCACCCTGGTTTTTCTGAACGCTGGCCTCGCTGTGCTGGTCGGTTCCGGAACACTCCTGCTCCAGTATCTCATGCTGCGGCGTTACGCCGCGGGCATGATCGACCTGCACGCGGAGGAGAATCTGGAGGACCGGAAAGCGATGATCGGTTTCATCCGCAGCCGGGCGGCCAACGCCATCTTTTTTTGCCTGCAAGGCCAGATCACCATTTTCTTGATCACCTTCTTTGGTCATCGCGCCGGAGCGGTGGCGGAGGTGGGAGCGCTCGGGCGGTTGGCCATGATCTTTTCCGTGCTGGGTAATCTCCTGACCAACATTTTCTCTCCCGCCTTCGCCCGCTGCCAGGAGCGACGGCAACTGGGCTGGCTTTACGCCGGGATTGCCGGGGGGGTGGCGGGCTTCAGCCTACTCGTCCTGGGAGGCGCGGCGCTCTTGCCCGACGCATTTCTTTTTGTCCTCGGGAGCAAGTACTCACATCTGCAGTACGCGCTTCTGCTCATGATCGGCGGGGCCGTCCTCAACATGATGGCCACCACCCTCTGGACGCTCAACGCTTCGAGGGCCTGGATCGTTGGCTCATGGCTCTATATCCCGCTTACCCTTGGGACTCAGGTGCTCCTGATTCCGTTTACTGATTTCTCGAGCGTGGATGGAGTTCTTACCTTTAATCTTATCTCGGTTGTCCCAAGTCTCTTGCTAAATCTTGGGTTGAGCTATCGCGGCTTTCGTCAGCCGTTACCGGCCGAGATTGCGGTCGCCTCCCGATGAAATCGCCGGCCAATTCGTTGCGCATTCTGACCATTGTGAGCCTGCCGTGGGATCCCAAGCTGGGCGCGCCTCGCGTTTGGATCGAACTAACCAGAGAGTGGACTCAGGCAGGACATACGGTCGAGAAATTTTGCATCACCGATGCCTTTCCCGAGCCCACGACGTCGCCTGTTAGATTTGCCTTGCGTCAGGTGCTTTTTCCCTGGCGGGCCGCGGCCTATGTGCGGCGCAATGCCGACCGCTTCGATGTCATCGATGGGTTGATCGGCGTTCTTCCCTTTTCGAAAAGTGCGCTGCACTTCCGCGGGTTGGTGGTCGGGCGATCGGTCGGACTCTACCGGTTCTACAGTCAGTTCATCCGGCGCGAGCGCATTCTTTGGCCGGATCAACCAAAGGGACGCCTCAGCGGGCGCCTTTTCCATCGGTTTATTGCCTTGCGCTTATGGAAGAACTCGGAGACATCGGTTCGATATTGTGATCTGCTCAATCTGCCTAACGACGACGAGCGTTTGGAACTGGCGCGCGATGCGCAGGTCCGGGGCCCTTGCCTGGTCCAGCCTTATGGCCTGAGCGATGAATTCCGGAACGCTCTCGCTGAGGCTGCGGCCTCCCCGGCGGAGCGTCTCCGCCGCCAGAAGATTTGTTTCATCGGCATGTGGAGTTTGCGCAAAGGGGCACGCGATTGGCCGAAGATCATCGTGGCCATTCGACAACAGCATCCCGCCACGGAATTTCTTTTTCTTGGAACGTTGGCCGATGAAAGTGTGGTCCGCTCCGACCTGAAGGGCGCTGAAAACGTTACCTGTCGCACGACCTTTGAGGCGGGGGAGCTGCCTTCGCTTCTGGCGGATTGCTCGGTCGCGTTGTTTCCCAGCTACGTCGAGGGTTTCGGGTTGGCAGTGCTTGAGCAACTGGCGGCCGGGCTGCCCACGATTGCATACGACGTGGCGGGGCCGCGCCAGATTCTTGAGCCGCAGCGGGCGCGGTTTCTCACGCCGGCCGGGGATACCGCGGTGATCGCGGCTCGGGCCGTGGAGATTCTCTCGCTCAGCGTCCCGGAATACGAAAATCTTTCGGCCCAATGTCGCGCCATTGCCAGCCATTATCGGTGGAGCAAGATCGCCCACGACACGCTCGACGAGTTTCGCGCCGCGCTCTACTCGTTAGGCACAACCTCGGCTCAATGAACGCGTGAACGAGGCGGGCACAATTCTCCAGATTCTCCCGCGCGCGTCGCGTGGCCGCGATGGGGTGGGTGATTACGCACGCACGCTGGCGGCCAGCCTCAAGCGGCGTCACCAATTGGAAACGACTTTCCTCGCCGCAGCCACGACCGCGAGGGGCATTCATCTTGATTTCCCGAGCGGTGACGGGCGAGACGACCCGCGACTTGATCACTACAGCGCGATCGTTTTGCACTACGTTAACTATGGTTATGGCTGGCGGGGCGCGCCTCTCTGGCTCCCGCCGGTCTTGCGCCGGCTGCAACGCGCGAGTGGTGCGCGACTCGTGACGATCTTTCATGAGCTGTATGCCTCGGGATCCTGGCGCCAGAGCGCGTTCTGGTTGCGCCCACTTCAGATGCGGACCGCGCGCAGGATCGCGGCCATGTCGCATGTCTCTCTTGTCAGCAGCGAAGTTTTTCGTCAGCAGTTGGAAAGCCTGGGTTCCGGGACGCGCATTGTCATGCACCCGGTCATCTCCGGCTTTGGTGAGCCGGTTCTTTCTCTCGCCGAAATCGCTAGCCGCGATCCTCATCGCTGGATTATTTGCGGCGGGACGGAACTCGTGGAGCGTTCGCTGCGCTCCTTTCTGTCGGCGGCGGGCCTGATCCCAGAGAGATTCGCGCCGCACGAACTTTTTGTGGTCGGGGGCCGCGATAACCTCGCCGTCCGCCAGACGCTGGAGGCCGAAACGAAAATCCGCACTCATTATCATCCGGAAGTGGGTGCCACGATGGCCTCGGAAATCCTGGCCAGCGGCGCGTTCGGATGGATGGATTATTTCCACCGCCCGGATGTTCCGTTGCCGGTCATTTTGAAATCCAGCGCGTTCGCCGCTTATTGCGCGCACGGAATCATTCCGGTTTTTCCCCGTGGCGGCGCGGTCATCGCGACCGGCCGCGACGCGCTCCCGGGCCCGTTTTTCGTCGACGCCGCCGGCCAGGACCTCCCGAGCGCGGCGGAGCGTGCGGGCGCGGCGCAGGCCGTTTATTCCTGGTACTCACGCAATGCGACCGTCGACCATCTCGCCGCGACCCTCGCCCCGGAACTCGTCCGGCGTTCCAACCGCTAATGCCTTGAAGATCTTGATTTCGTCACACGCCTTCGCACCCAGCATCGGAGGCATCGAGACGGTGAGCGGGTTGCTCGCCGCAGAATTCGTTCGCCTCGGGCACGCGGTCACGGTCGTGACCCAGACTCTGGAAAATCTGTCTGGGGAAACTGCTTATCCCATCATGCGGCAGCCTTCCGTCCCGCAGTCGTTTCGCGTCGTCCAATGGTGCGACGTTTTTTGGCACAACAATCTAAGCGTGCGCACGGCCTGGCCGGCGCTCCTGCTGCGGAAGCCGTTAGTCATTACTCACCAGGGATCCTATTGTCGCCAGCCGATCGGGATCGACCTCGGGCAAAGAATCAAGCATGCACTCGTTAGGCGGGCGCCGAGTGTCGCGATCAGCCGGGCCGTGGCCGCCTGTTTTGAAACGGACTCGACGATCATTCCCAATCCCTATGATGCGAAGATTTTCGTTTCTCCATCTCGCGAGCAGGAACGGCCTTCTGATCTGATTTTCATTGGCCGGATGGTCACGGAAAAGGGCAT
>JBDTCM010000357.1:0-4954 GCA_039923575.1 Chthoniobacterales bacterium | reverse complement strand
CGAGGTTTCGCCGCGCGAGGTGCTGCTGGCGTTGCATGAGCGAATCGAAACGCTCGAGCCGCGCATCGACGCCTACCTTTCGCGCGACCTTGATGGCGCGCTCGCGCAAGCCGACGCGGCCGATGTGAACCTGCCGTTAGGCGGAATCCCGCTCGCGATCAAAGACGCCATCAGCGTAGAGGGGCAGCCGTGCACCTGCGCTTCGAGAATATTGCGGAACTACCACGCGATGTTCGACGCAACCGTCGTCGGCAAGCTGCGAGCGGCGGGCGCGATCCCGTTTGGCAAAACGAACATGGACGAATTCGCGATGGGTTCCTCGACCGAAAACTCGAGCGTGAAACCAACCCGCAATCCCTGGGACCGGACGCGCGTCCCCGGCGGATCGAGCGGCGGCTCGGCCGCGGCCGTGGCGGCGGATGCGGCGATTGCGTCGTTAGGCTCGGACACCGGCGGCTCCATCCGGCAACCGGCGGCGCTCTGCAGCGTGGTCGGGCTGAAGCCGACCTATGGCCGGGTTTCGCGCTCCGGCCTGGTCGCCTTTGCTTCCTCGCTCGATCAGATCGGTCCACTGACAAAAACTGTGCGCGACGCCGCGCTCCTCCTCGAGGTCATGGCAGGGGTCGATCCTAACGACTCGACTTCGCTCGACGTGCCGGTGCCCGATTACCACGCCGGTCTCGAGCAAGATCTGCGAGGCGTGCGACTCGGGTTGCCCAAAGAATACCTGCGCGATGGAATTGACCGGGAGGTGCGCGCCGCGCTCGAAGCAGCGGTCGCGCATTTTAGTTCGTTAGGCGCGGAGATTATCGAAGTGTCGCTGCCGCACACCGACTACTCGATCGACACTTATTACATCATCGCGACGGCGGAAGCCTCGGCCAACCTGGCCCGCTTCGACGGTGTGCGCTACGGCTACCGGACGGAGAATCCGCGGAACCTGCTCGATCAGTACAGTCGCACCCGGGCGGAAGGCTTCGGCGCGGAAGTGAAACGCCGCATCATCCTCGGCACCTACGTTCTCAGCTCCGGCTACTACGACGCTTATTATTTGCGGGCCCAGAAAGTGCGCACGCTCATCCGGCAGGACTTTTCTCGCGCCTTTGAGAAAGTGGACGCGTTGCTTTCACCGACCGCGCCGGAGCCGGCCTTCAAGATCGGCGAGCGTTCGGACGATCCGCTGCGCATGTATCTGGCCGACATTTTCACGACCGCCGCCAGCCTGGCGGGCATCTGCGCGATCAGCGTCCCCTGCGGCTTCGCGCGAACGCCGGAAGGGACAGAGTTGCCGATTGGACTGCAGATCATGGGCAATGCACTCGAGGAAGCGCGCATCCTCCAGATCGCGCACGCTTTCGAACAAAGCACCGACTGGCACAAGCGGCGGCCGTTGCTGTAACGCTTTCTCGCTCCGCACCGCGGGTGCGCTGGACGCGCAGAAGCGCGTCCCTCCGAAGGGACCCGCCGCGGCGAGTCCACGTCGTTAGGCCGAGACTGCCGCGGCCAGCTGCGCATCGCGCCGGCGGACAATGATGAGCGTGACGAAGGCGGCGAGGGCGCAGATGCAGGCGCCGATCGCGAGCGTCGCGGAAGTGCCGACGTAATGCGCGAGCGCGCCGGCCTCGAGACTGCCGAAGGGGATCATCCCGCCGAAAATCAGCGCCCAGATTCCCATCACGCGACCGCGCATCTCATCCGGCACGATCGCCTGCACGGTGGTGTTCGAAGTGGAAAAGAAAAGCATCATGCCGAACCCGGAGCCGGCCAGGCAGAGCATCGCGACGACCAGGTTGCGGTTGAAGGAAAAGATCAGGAGCATGGCCGAGAAAAGCCAGACCCCGCCAAACGCGAGTTTGCGGGAGGAGATCCGGGTGCCAAAGGTCGCGGTCACGAATGCGCCGATGAGCGCGCCGACGCCGCTCGCGCCTAACAAGAAGCCGTAGCCTTGTTCTCCAAGGTGCAGGATGTCGCGCGCGAAAGCCGGCATCAGGACCGAATACGACCAGCCGAAGATCCCGACGATGGCGAAGAGCGCGAAGATGGTCCGGACGCGGATGTGATTCCAAACGTAGCGGAAACCCTCGATCGATTGGGCGAGCGGTCCGCCGCCCACGCGCGGCACATGCGCCGGCAGGCGCATCATAAAGAGCCCGGCGAGGACGGCGAGAAAGCTCACGCCATCGATAAAAAAGCAGAGCGCGATGCCCACTTTCGCCATCAGAAATCCCGCGATGGCGGGACCAATGATACGAGCGCCGTTAAACATCGCGCTGTTGAGCGAGATGGCGTTCATCAGGTCTTCGCGGCTCGCGATTTCGACGACGAAGGATTGCCGCGCGGGCATATCGAAGGCCATCGCCACGCCACCAAAGAGCCCGAGGACAATGATCTGCCAGGGTCGGATCAATCCCGACCAAATAAGGGCGGCGAAGATGAAGGCGAGGATCATCATCGCGGTCTGGGTGTAAATGAGAACGGTGCGTTTCGGAAAACGATCCGCAGCCCAGCCGCCCCAGGTGGCGAAAACGAGCATCGGCGCAGTGCCGGCGGCGGCGACGATGCCTAACAATGCCTTGGAGCCGGTCAACTGATAAACGAGCCAGCCCTGGGCGGTGTTTGTCATCCAAGTGCCGATGAGGGAAACGAGCTGACCGGAGAAGTAGAGGCGATAGTTGCGGTACTGGAAGGCGGAAAAGGTCTGGCGCCAGGAGACCCCGCCAGTCGCGACCCGCCGCGGCCGACCCGTCAGGTCGGGCACGTTGGCGGTGTGTTGTATTTCCGTTCGTTCCATGGCGGCAGCGGGGCTGCGGGAGATTTCCTCGTTCGATTTGGCCGCAAAACCAAGCGAAGAATTTTTCGCCTAACGAAGGCGGACACAGCCGACGCCGGCCCCGGGAATGTCTCAGATTGTCGGTTTGTCGTCCTGTTGTCGCGATTAGGAACGCGGCATGATCCGCCAGAGGATCTTGATGCGGCCCAAAGAAATTGGAATTGTCGGCTTCGAAAATGTCGCGGCCTCCCAGCTGAGCCTGCCGGCGGACGTGTTCGCGGCGGCTTTCCTCGAAGACGGGTTTGGCGGCCGCATTCCCTGCTACAAAGTCTGGACCATTGGTTTAACGAAAGAGCCCTTTGTCGCCGAATCCGGACTGGCCTTCCGCGCGCAGAGAACACTCGAGGACGCCCCGCCCCTCGACACCATCATTATCCCGGGAGGAAGTGGATTGCGCCAGCCGCAGGTCAGCGCCCGACTGGCGGAATGGATTCTGAGCCGCGCCTACGAAACCCGGCGGATCGCGTCAATCTGCACCGGTCTTTATGCGCTCGCGCCCACTGGCCTGCTCGATGGCCGGGAGGTCACGACGCACTGGCGCGTCGCCGGGGAGATGAGTCGCCGTCATCCCTCGTTGCGAATCGACCACCGACGCGGCCTGGTGAAGGATGGTCCCTTCTACACCTCAGCCGGGCTGACCGCGGGGGTCGACCTGGCTCTGGCCCTGGTCGAGGAAGACTATGGGAAACAAGTAGCGCTCGCGGTCGGGCGCGATCTGATGCTCTATCTCGCGACGAAGAACGAGCGGGACGGAATCCGCCACCTGAGTGAGCACGAAAGCCGGCCGATCGATCGCTTCGGTGAGCTGGTCGCCTGGGTTCTGCGCCACCTCGATCAGGATCTCACGGTCGAGATCCTGGCGCGGCGCGCCGGGATGTGTCCGTCCCATTTCAACCGCGCCTTCAAGAGTGTCTTCGGCAGCACGCCGGGTGACTTCATCGAAAACCTGCGGGTGAATGAAGCGCGGCGCCGACTTTCTACGCGCGGCAAGACGCTGCGCAGCGTGGCGGCGTCGGTCGGTTTTTCCAGCTCGACGGCCTTCCGGCGCGCGTTCGAACGCCGCTTCGGCGCCGGCCCGTCTGATTCCTTTTTCGCCAACAAAGCGCCTGCTCTGGTCGGTGCGAGAGCGAAAGAACGAGTCGCGAACTGAGCGCAGAGTTCCTTTCGTTAGGCAAAACGGTCGACACCGTGTGCCAGCTTCCGTTCAAAATCGTCGGCGGGTGAGAAGAGCGGGGTTTCTTCGTGCCCCTCTACAATTACCTCATCCGAGTCCTGAAGTGTCAACTTTAAGTCCTAACTCTAAGCGACGGTCTCCGCTTATAGCTCAATGAAACCTAACCAAACACCAATGAAGAAACCAATGATCAAAACTGTCAACAGTAAAACGGGATTCCTCCGCGCCGCGTTCGTGGCCGGCATCGGATGCGCTTCCCTCTTCAGCGCGAGCCTCTACGCTCAGGCGCCCGCAACAGAGGCCACCGCGGAACGCATCGTCGTTACCGGGTCCAACATTCCGACGGCCGAAGAGGTTCTCGCTTCACCGCTTGATACCGTCACGACCCAGGACATTCAAATCGCAGGTGGCACCTCCGACATCTTGTCGATTCTGCAAAAGCGCAATCCGGATTTTTCCGGCGGCGGTAACCTCGGCGGCTCTAATGCGAACATCGCGAGCGGCGCAACCCAAGGCGGATCCATCATCTCGCTGCGCGGTCTGCCAACCCTGGTGTTGTTCGAAGGCCGGCGCATCGTCGACTCCGCGGCCATCTCCGCGGGCGGTTTCCAGTTCTCTGACGTCAGCATTTTCCCGACGTCACTGATCAGTCGCATTGAAGTCCTGAAGGACGGTGCGTCCGCTCTCTACGGATCGGAAGCGGTCGGTGGTGTGGTCAACATCTTCCTGAAGAAAGACTTCAATGGCGTCCAAATCGACGGCCGCTATGGCTTCACTCCTTCGAGTGCGGTTTCAGAGGCCGGGTGAGCGCGATCGCGGGCATCGGCAATGACACCACTCACGTCACCGTGGGCTTCCAGTATTATGAGATCGATCCGCTCTTCAATCGCGAGCGGGGCTACTCGCAGCCGTTTATCAACGTTACGACGACCTATTCTGGGGTTGGTCGA
>JBDTCM010000356.1:0-9289 GCA_039923575.1 Chthoniobacterales bacterium | reverse complement strand
CGATTTCGAATTGATCGAACAATCGGAGAACGACAGCGTCATTTCCGCAGTCGCGGTGCACAATCCGCGGCTGACGGAGCTGGCCGCGCCCCTCGTCAACCGCGGACATATCCCGCGGCAGGTGACGGTTTACGCCGCGCAGCGCGCCGCCTCGCGCGCCGCCCGCGGACGCGCCCTCATCATTTATCGCGAGGGGGAGCAACTCGTTTCCGCGATCAGCGAGAACGGCAAGCTCAGTCTCACCCGCACCCTCAATGCGAGCGAGGCGGAAGGCCTGGAGCAGGATCTGCCGCAGTTGGCTCTGAGCGCCGAGCTGCAGGGAATCGACACCTCCTTCCCGACCGTTTTGCTCGATGAAGACTGCCTCCCGCTGCGCGATACGATCGAGCGGGTTTTCGCGCAGCGCCCCAGCCTGATGGGAATGGAGATGCCGCCGGCGACGGTCAAGCTCGACCTCACCCCCGCAGCCTGGCGGCAGCAGCGCGCCACGCTCGTTAGGCACAAAGAGTGGCGCAAACGTCTCCTCTGGGCCGGTGGCGCCTACGTCGCGACCTTTCTCCTTTTTGCGCTCTATGTCGCAGTCATTCGCTTTCAGGTCGGCCATCTCAAGAAGGCGATCCAGCGCGACGCGCCCAAGGTCGAGTTCGTCAAACAAACGGAGGCGGAGTGGAAGGCGCTCGCGCCCGCGATCGATCCGCACTACTACCCGATTGAAATCCTCCTCCACCTTTTTGAGAGCCTTCCCAATCCCGAGGTCCGCATCACCGTCTACGACCAAACGGCACGGAATAATTCGGTGCAGGGCGAAGCGCCCTCCGCCGCCCTCGCCTATCAGTTTGCCGAGAAGGTAAAAAAACATCCCGAGCTGCAGGACTTCACTTTCAACCTGGGAACGCCGCGCATTTTGCCTAACGACCACGCCCAGTTCCGCCTCGAGGGAAAAACGAAATGATCGGACGGTGGCTGGCGCAGTTAAATCAACGGGAGCGCATCCTTGCCCTCTCCGTCGCCGCGATTCTTTTCCTGCTCGTCAATCTCGCCATCTGGAGCACGCTCCTCGGGATGAGCGCCGGCGCCCGGGCGGAGTATGCGGCCCAGCGCAACACGCGCAAGGAACAGAAGGTTTACCTCGAGGAAGAAAAAACCTGGAAGCGGCGGGCCGATTGGCTGGCCAAGAATCAGCCCACCCTGACCAATCCGGCGGAGGCCTCCTCCCTCCTCACTCAGGTGAAAGAAATCGCCAGCAAGTACAACGTCCAGCTCGAGGATCCGCAAATCGGCGCGGTCGAGACCACCCCGTCGTATCAATCGGTCTCGGCCACCTTCGAGACCAAAAGCGGATGGGAACCGCTCGTGCATTTTCTCTATGAGGCGCAGCGGCCCGCCGCCTTCATCGTTTTCGAGCAGGTGAACTTGATGGTGGACGGGAATGACGCGACTGTCATGCACGGTCGTTTTAAGATTGCGAAATGGTTCAAACCTTCCGGAAAGAACTGATGAAAAACCTGCTGCCGCTTTTCGCCCTGTCGCTTTTTTGCCTAACGACTTCGTTTGCGGCCGAGGAAGCGATCCCGACCACGGCCAAGTTCGCCCGCTACGAGCCGATGGTGAAGCGCTCGCCCTTTGCCGTCGCGACCGCCGGGGCACCGGCCGGGGCCACACCCGATTTTGCGCGCGATCTCTACGTCGCCAACGCGGCCCATTTGGCCAAGGGAGATTTCGTCACGATCGCTTCGACCACCAACAAGGATCTGAAGGAATACCTCAATACCAGGGAAACGGTGCACGGTTACACCATCTCCAACATTCAGTGGTCCGATCGGGTGGGCGAAACCAAAGTCACGATCACGAAGGACGGGAAGTTTGCGACGCTTACCTTTAACGAAGCGCTCCTCAGCCAGACAATTCAAAATCCGGTCGCGTCGATCCCGCCGTTGCCGCAGGGAATTCCCGGCCACCCCGCCAGCAATATCGGCCGTCCCAATCCAAATGTCCCATTGCCCCTGCAGCGCGCCATGCCGGTGCCCCAGATTCCCACGCCACCGCCGCATGTGCGCCCGGTGATCCGACGCAAGGCCCAGCCGCAACAACAAATCAATCAGCAGGCGAACGTCGACACGATCGACCTCGACACGCCCTAAGGTTCCGGGCGTCCGCCTTTGTAGCTACTGGTTGCCCCAGTCGTCGTCGGCCGTATCAGGCTTCCGATCCGGACCAGCGGAATAAAGATCGAAACCAGAGGGATTTTTGCGGCCCGGGCTGATGTAAATGTAAGGGGTTTGCCACGGATCCTTCGGAACCGAGTCAAATAGCTGTGTCCAGCGGGTGGGCTGTGGATCGCTCGAGGGCCGGGTGACCAGGGCCTGCAAACCCTGCTCCGACGTCGGGACGAAGCCGTTAAAGCTTTCGTAAACCTTCAGTTGGGTCTTGATGCTTTGAATGTCGGCCTGGACCGCCACCATTTTGCCCGTCTCCAGGTTTCCTTTCAGCTTATAGATGGCGACACTGAGAAGGACCGCGATGATCGAAACCACGAGCATGATTTCGAGGAGGGTGAAAGCGCTTTGATTTTTTCGCATAACAAATTAGACAACGGGACTACTTCAACGGTTCGAGCAGATAATCCGATTTGTCCCAAAGGTACTTTAATTGGATCTGCGTTTCCCTGATGGCCGAAGCGGAAGTTCCGGTGCCTGCGAGAATGATCACATCATTCGATCCCGCCTTCAAGATCGAGGCGGGCACGATCTTCTGTGCCCGCACCCAGCCGGTGTATTGAAACTGCATCGATTGCAGGAGGGAAAGGGACAGCCCGCGATACGCCGGGTCGGCGAGATCGGGCAGGACGAGCGCGGCCGCACCAATATCCTGGCCGTTGACGTAAATCTCCGGCGGCACCTCAATCTGCGGACTCGCCACTTCAAAAGTGAGCAGGGCCACGAGCGGTTGCGCCTCGAGGCCAAACTGGAAGGAGGCTCCATTCTGCATGCTCGACCCGATCGGAATTGTCTCGGTCGTGAGCGGAGCGGTCACCGTTCCATAAACCTCCGCATCCTCTTCACCGGTGTGCAACGACTGCACCGCCGCGAACGGATCCGCCATCAGCTTCTGCGCTTCAGCATGCATCGGACGCATCACCTGGCTCGTCTTCATCCAGTCGAGATAGGCGCCGCGGACGGAGCGGCCATCGCCCGGCACTTCAACGTCGATCGAGGTCACACCGATCATCGGGACAACGGTGCTGGAGGAAGTGGCGAGGCCGGTTTTCTGGCCTAACGGACCGGAGCGCAGGAGTTGGGTGCCCGATTCATCCCAGGCGATCAGCTCCGGTTGCTCTTCCGGCTGGTCATCGAAATAGAGGCGAAAAAGCAGAAGCTGGCATTCGTCGTTAGGCCGGGTCAGGCGAATCCGGAAAACGCTTTTCTTCGGGCCCTCTGCATCCGTCCTCGGCGGAGTAAAGGAGATTGATTCCACCCAGGACGGAGCCGCCTGGATTTTCGAATGGGTCGGGCTGTTCTGGCGCAGATCGAGCCAGGCACTGTCGGGCGCAGCCTCCGCTGATTGACTGGATTTGAGCACTTGCGCGCCTTCCGGCGGCAAGGCTTGCTGGGCGCGCACCGTGCCGAGAGCGACGAGGAAGATTGCGAGCGCGACGAGGCGGAAAAGCATTCCGGCGCCGAGGTTACGTTAGTGCGGCCGGAACTGCAAACTATGCGTCATCTCGAAGACCGCCGAGAGAATGCTGTAAACGACAAAGCCGACCACGATCGCGATCAGGACGATGATGACCGGGGGAATCAGGGCTGAGATAATATTGACGGTACGATCGAGTTCGCGCTCGTAAACGTCGGCGATCGTTTGCATGGTCTGCGCGAAGTGGCCGGTTTGTTCGCCCACCGCCATCATGTCGGTGAAGAGTTCCGGGAAAAGCTGCTCCTTGGCGAGCGCGCTGGAGAGATTGGCGCCGTCGATCACGGCGCGCCGCACGTCGCGCAATTTCGATTCGAGGTATTTGTTCGCCGCGATCTCCGTCACCAGGTCGAGCGCCTTGAGTAATGGAATGCCGTTTTCCATCAGCGTGCCGAGCGTGCGCGAGAACTGCGCGTAGTACTGGTGGCGGCGAATCCGGCCGTAACCGGGAATGGACAAGCGGAACCGGTCCCAGGTCAGTCGCCCTTCCTCCGTGCGAACAAAGGCGCGGAACGCGACCATACCGCCAATCACCAGGAGCACCACGACCCACCAGTAGCCGACAATGAAATGATTCGCGGCCAGCAGAATGCGCGTCGGCAAAGGTAAAGCGCCGCCGATTTGCGACATGAAACCCGTCAACTGCGGCACCATGACAGTGATAAAGATCGTAATCAGCGCCCCGCCCGCGAGCGCGAGAAAGGCCGGGTAGATCAGCGCCTGCTGGACGCGGTCGCGCAGATTCTTGGCCTGCATCAAGTGCTCGACGACGCGCGACAAGATCTCGGGCAGCGCGCCGCTCGCTTCGCCCGCGCCGACCATGCTCACGTAAAGCGTCGGAAAGATGCGCGGAAAATCGCGCAGCGCCTGCGAGAAGCTGCGGCCGTCGATGAGGGCCTGGTGGAGCGAATGCGTCATCTGCTGGACGCGCGGATGTTTGAGGCGTTTCTCCAGCACGCCGAGGCTCTCATCGAGCGTCATGCCCGCTTTCAAAAGGTGGCCGAGTTGTTCCGTGAAAATGAGCAACTGCCCATGCGGAACCTTGAGATTTTGGGTGGGCGCCCTGACGACGACGGGTTTGCCATCGACCACTTGCGGTCCCGCTGCCATCGCTTCAATCCGAATCGGGGTGCAATTCTGCTGCTCGATCTGCCGGATGGCGACGGAACGATCAGGAACATTGAGCACGCCTTCGACGAGATCGCCTTGGGCATTGCGCGCGCGGTAGGAAAATTGCGGCATTGGATGAAAGTGCGCAGAAGCTAGCGCGGCGGATTTGCCCCGTCCAATCGGCCCCTAGGAAGAAAGGAAATCGGCGAGTGAGACTGCGATGTGCGGAAACTCGCGCAGGACTTCGCGATCAGCGGTAATCAAGTGGACGCCGTGGTCGCGCGCGACTGCGACAAATTCGCAATCATAAGCCGTGCAAGAGGAGTGGCTGACAAGGGGGAAAATATCGGCCGGCTGGGCCCAGAATTCCCTTTCCGACATCGCTGCCTCGGCCCGGCTGCAGATCGTGGTCGCGGCGTTGCCGGTGAGCGACCCGCGCCGGACGTAGCCAGCGAGTGCGTTGCGAAACTCCCATCGCCAGAGGATGGCAGTGCCCCAGTCCGGATCTCGTTTCAGCAACGCATCGGCCTGGCTTGTCTCCGCGGCTGGAAGCCAGCGCAGACAGATGATGTTTGTATCCACCACGATCATCGGCGGCGT
Organism: Chthoniobacterales bacterium; assembly: GCA_039923575.1. GTDB lineage: Bacteria > Verrucomicrobiota > Verrucomicrobiia > Chthoniobacterales > UBA10450 > Palsa-1392. Next base: position 3,889 of record JBDTCM010000356.1, on the reverse strand, counting down.
CCTGCGATTTTCATCGCCTGGATCTCTTTCAGGCTTGTTTCCCCTTTGAATTTGCTTCGCATTTCGCGAGCTTCGGCGATTAGCTTTTCTACCTCCAAGGGCACCGCGCCTGCGGTCACACTTTGTAACGTCGCGATCACTTCCTTGTTCAGGCTGCGATGGTGCGCCTTGGCCCGGCTTTTGAGGGAACGGTGTAAATCACGCGGAATATTCTTGAGCGTAATGTTTGGCATGAGAGCGACCATAAAGACACCATAATGATTGTCAATGAGCGATGGACAACGCACCGTTGATCATCTCGCGGGTGCATGGCGGATCAATCGCCATCTCCGAGTACGGCGCGGCATCCGGCGCACCGGTTTTCTTTTGTCACGGCTGGCCGAGTTCGCGCACGATGGCGGAGCTGACCGACACCGCCGCGCGCGAACTGAATCTGCGGATCATCTCGCCGGATCGGCCGGGGATTAGAAATTCTTCGCTTCAGCCAGAGAGGAAGCTACTCGATTGGCCGCCACTTCTGGCGGAGCTAGCCGACAGGATGGAGATCGGCGAGTTTCGCATCCTCGGCATTTCTGGCGGCGCTCCCTATGCTTTGGCGGCAGCCTGGGCGATGCCAGAGCGGGTGCGCGCGATCGCGGTGGTGAGTGGCGCACCGCCGTTGGCCGAAATGACCGATCGCAGCGGCTTGCTCGCGCTTTATCGCTGGCTCCTCTTTCTCTACCCGCACCACCGCGAATTGCTGCGGTTCTTTTTTCACGTTGCGCGCCCTTTCCTTTCCTTCAAGGTGCCGATTCGTTTCCGGCCCTTGTTGCTCAAGCTGCTGCAACCGTGCGATGCCAATGTCATGCGCGATATCGCCGCCTTCGAAGCCTGCTTTGAAAGTCAGCGCCAGGCGTGGTGCGCTTCGTCCGATGGACTCATGATCGACGCCGAGATTTACGCGCAGCCATGGGGATTTCGGCTCGAGGAGATTCGCGTGCCGGTCCGGCTCTGGCATGGCAGGAAGGATCGTAGCTTTCACTGGCCGCTCGCCCAGTCGTTAGGGGAGCGTCTCCCGCTTTGCCGCGAACATCTGGTGGAGGACGAGGGCCACTATTCGCTTCCAATTCGCCACATGCGCGAGATCCTCGCCGATCTGCAATCGGCCTAACGTTGCAGTTTTTTGCTGTTCGTCGGCGCAGAAGTAGCTCAAGTGACCGCGTGGGAGATTTTACGGGAAGCGCAATGCAGGATCAGCCGGTGCGCCGGCCTTCAAATATCGAGCCGGAATTCGAGGCCCGCGTCCGACAATTGGTCGCGGACTGGGGCGCGGAGAAATCTCCCGAGCTGATCGAGGAGATGATCATCACTGCGCTCAAGATGGCGCGGGACAAAATGGGCACGGGCGATCTCAAGCTCATGAACCGCTCGCTCAAGGAGCTGCGCTACGCGGCCAAGATTTTCGCTCCCTACCGCGACGTCCGGAAAGTGGTCGTCTTCGGCTCCGCCCGGACGGCGGCGACGGCTCCGGACGCGCAACTCGCGGAAGAGTTTGGCCGGCAGATGGTGGCACATCACTACATGGTCATCACCGGTGGCGGCGACGGGATCATGGGCGCGGCGCAGCGCGGGGCCGGGCGCGAAAACAGTTTCGGTTTGAACATTCGGTTGCCCTTCGAACAGCGCGCCAACGAAATCATTGAAGGCGATCCGAAGCTGATCAATTTCAATTACTTCTTCACCCGCAAACTCAACTTCGTGAAGGAGACCCATGCCGTCGCTCTTTTTCCCGGCGGCTTCGGAACGATGGACGAGGGGTTTGAATCGCTCACCCTTATGCAGACTGGGAAAGCGCTCATCATTCCGATCGTGCTGATCGATCGTCCCGACGGAACCTACTGGGAAACGTGGATGCGTTTTCTCAACGACCACCTCCTCAAGCAGGGTTTGATTTCGGAAGAGGATTTCAACCTCATCAAGATCGCCCACAACGTGGAGGAAGCGGTCGCGGAGATTCTGCTCTTCTATCGGAACTACGTCTCCTCGCGCTGGGTCGGATCGCAGCTCGTCTTCCGAATCTCTAAGGCGTTGACCGAGAAAGCAGTTAGCGATTTAAATCAGCAATTCGCGAGTCTCCTGCGCAAGGGCGCGATCGTTCAGGGCATCGCGTTGCCGCAGGAGCAAAATCAGCCCGAGATCGCGCATCTGCCGCGCCTGATCTTGACTCCGCACCGGAACGGATTTGGCCGCTATCGGCAGTTGATCGACGCAATTAATCTGGCGGAGACGAAGAACGCCGGCTGAGAAGCTTCAGCGTTCTTCAAGTCGCGGGACGCTCCGTCTTCTCGATAATATAATCGTGGATCGAGTTGACCGTCTGCAACGCCTTGCTCGCGACTTCGGAGTTCGGGACGCCGACCCCGAAAGTTTTCTCCATGCTCACGACGAGCTCGAGCGCGTCGATCGAATCGAGTCCGAGACCGCCGGGACCGAAGAGCGGTAAATCATCCGCGATTTGGTCGGCGGGCGTTTGCAGCATGAGATTCTTGACCAGCATCTCTTTGATTTGGCGGCGAAGATCGGGATCGGGTTCGGGCATGGTGATTTTTTTGGGACGGTATGCTTAGACGAAAAGCACGGCGATGTCATCGCCTAAAAGCGGCTGGAGACGCTTCGCTCTCTCCGAGCCGTAAGCTCTTCCGAGCCGGAGGCTGCGAAGCGCGAGAGGAGACAACGCTCCTCGTTACGCCTGGCCGGGAGTTTTCGCTTCCGGTGTCGATTCCGCAGATTGCGGCGGCACCTCGCGCGCCGTCGGCGCATTATCAATCCGTGGCACGGTCGCATCGGCCGGCCGCACGTCCGGTTTGGCGGGCGTGTTGCCGGCGTTATGCAGCTCGTCGCTGAACTCGTCCTTCGCCTTTTGGAACTCTTTCACCGCCTGGCCCATGCCTTTGGCGAGCTCGGGAAGTTTCTTCGCGCCGAAGAGCACAAGGACGATCAGCAGAATGATGATCAAGTCCGGGCCGCCGAAGTTGGATAACAAGGCGAGCAAATTCATAACAAGTGCGAACATCGGACGATCTCCCTGCGTTGCAAGACTTTTCCCGGCTACAACCGCGGGCTCTAGACGTCGTAATACATCTGGAATTCGAACGGATGCGGCCGGAGCCGGAGCGCGTCGTATTCCTTTTGCTTCATCTCGATCCAATTGGTGATGAAGTCGGAGTTGAAGACATCGCCTCGGAGCAGGAACTCATGATCAGCCGCCAGCGCCGCGATCGCTCCGCCTAACGAATCCGGCACGCTCGGCACACCAGCCAGTTCTTCCGGCGGAAGTTCGTAGAGATTCTTGTCGAGCGGGTCGCCCGGATCGATTCGGTTCTGCACCCCATCCAGCCCCGCCAGGAGCAGGGCGGCGAAAGCGACATAGGGATTCGCGGCCGCGTCCGGAGTGCGGAATTCGATCCGCTTCGATTTCGGATTGGCCGAGTAGGTCGGAATCCGGATCGCGGCCGAGCGATTGCGCGCCGAGTAGGCAAGATTGACCGGCGCCTCGAATCCCGGCACGAGCCGTTTGAAGCTGTTCGTCGTCGGGTTCGTGATCGCGGTCAGGGCGGGCGCGTGCTTCAGGATTCCGCCAATGAAAAAGAGCGCCATGTCGCTCAAGCCGGCGTAGCCGTTGCCGGCGAAAAGCGGTTTGTCATCTTTCCAGAGCGAGATGTGGGTATGCATGCCGGAGCCGTTGTCGCCGAAGAGCGGCTTCGGCATGAAGGTCACCGTCTTGTTGTGTTTCCGCGCGACGTTGCGGACGATGTATTTGTAGTACTGCATGTAGTCGCCCATGATCTTGAGCGGCGCGAAACGGATATCGATTTCGGCCTGCCCGGCGGTGGCGACTTCGTGGTGCTGG
>JBDTCM010000355.1:0-6946 GCA_039923575.1 Chthoniobacterales bacterium | reverse complement strand
CAGGTCCAGATGGAGCGCGTCCGCCAGCTCCGGATATTTTTGGGCGACATCGCGGAAATAAAGATCGTTCACACAAGAGGCGAACAAGCCGGGTGAATTTCCCGCGCGGGCCTGCTCGATGAAGGGCCGGGCGTCGTCGATTTGACCTTCCCGGATTTTTAAGGCCGCTGCAGTCATCAACCAATCCACCGAGAGCGGTCCGCTCGCCTGCGCCTTGGTCAGTTCCGAATTGACGGCTTCGCTTTCCGCGGCATCGATTCGCGCCATCCGCATTTTGAACCGACAGACCGCTGCGCTCTGCTCGTCGCGCGCAAGCAACGCGGCCTGCGCGTAACAGGGGATGGCGGGCTTCGGTTTCAGATCGAGCCGGAGCGTCTCGCCGAGGTAGTAATGATAATCCGAAACGAAAGGCGCCGCCGTCACCGCGGCGGCGAAAAAGCGCTCGGCCGCAGTCAGGTTCTTCGTCCGGACGGCGATCAAACCGCGGAAGAAATTCGCCGCGTCCGGATTCTCGCCGAAGGCGAGGGCGCGTTCGAAGGCCTGGTCGGCGTGGGCAAAATCGCGGTGGTCGTAAAGGATTTTCCCGACGCGGAAAAGGATGCCCCGGTATTGCAGATTCTTTCGCTTGGCCGCCATGAACCGTTCCACCGCATCCTGCCAACGACCGTCCCGTTCGGCGACGAGAGCTTGCTCGACGAGGTCGTCCGCGCCCACGCCCTGGAACTGAGCTGCGCCCAGCTCCGTGAGCGATGGCTGGTGTCGTGAAGTCAGGAGGTATTTCAGGTAATTGATTTTCGTCCCGAAATAAAATGCGAGGCCGATCCCCGCGATCCCCACGAGAACAAAGATCGCCTGCCGGAGTTGGAAGCCGCGCGATACTTTCTCCTCTTCCATGAGCGAAGGGCGCGCCGGAGCGTGCCGGGTCCGACTGGGCAAATCCTCTGCGGGCGGCGCGTCGGACCGATGCTCCGCCGGCGTGGAACGGGGCTGGTTGAGGAAACGGCGTTGCTCGGGCGTGAGGCTCCGCCGGCGCGGGGTCTCTGGTCCCGACTCCGGTGGCGCGTCTGGCTCGGGGTCGGCCGAAGCTGGATCCTTTTCGGGATTATTCTCCGCCATCTTTTCGGTGGTATTTTACGAGCAGTTCGCGGAGGCGATCGTGCGGCAACGCCTCCACGCGATGATCATCGCGCCCGACCATGGTCTGGTTATCGACGAGCGCATTCACAATCGCTTCCTCGGTCGCTTCGACCACGGCGGAAAAGACCGGATCGAGGAGATCGTTAGGCACGGTTTGCACCGTGTGCGTCGGCTGGTCGGGATTGTTGGCGCCGGGATTGGCGGTGGAGAAGGCGAGGAACAAATCGCCGGAGCCGTTGCCGGAGGTGGACCCGGTGCGGGCGAGGCCGAGGCTGGCGCGACGCGCGAGGCGTTTGAGTTGGCCGGGAAGGAGAGGCGCGTCGGTCGCGATCACGATGATGATCGAACCGGTGTCTTTCGGATAGACTGAGCCCGGAATTTCCTTTCCGACGGGAACACCCGCGACGGTCAACTGCGGGCGGCGTCCGCAATTGGCCTGCACGAGCGCGCCGATGGTATAACCGCCGTCCTTCTTTGCGAGCAGGCGCGAGGCCGTGCCGGTGCCGCCTTTGAATTCGTAGCAAATCATTCCGGTCCCGCCGCCGACGCTGCCTTCGGCGACCGGCCCGCCTTGCGCGGTGTCGAGCGCGTGCGCGACGTCCTCCGGTTTTACATGGAAGCCGTTGATGTCATTCAGCCAACCATCCCACGTCTCTGCCACGACCGGCAGACTCCACCAGTAGCCGGTCTTGTCTGCCGCACCGTGCGCGAGACGCCATTTGATGACCGCATCGCGGGCCACGCCGACGCTGTGGGTGCTGGTGATAATGACCGGGCCTTCGAGAAATCCGCTCTCTTCCACCCACGCCGTTCCGGTCATCTCGCCATTGCCGTTGAGGCTGAAGACGCCGGCGTAAACCGGGTCGTTGAGCGAATTGTGTCCGCGCGGAATGATCGCGGTGACGCCGGTGCGGACCGGGCCTTTGCCGACTTCGAGTTTTCCCTCGCCACTGATCAGGGTCGTGAATCCGACCTCGACGCCGGCGACATCTGTGATCGCGTTCAGTTTTCCCGGGGTGCCGTCAAACGGAACGCCGAGCGCGCGGGCGCGAATCGCGGGCGTTTTCGGCGGGGCCGTTTGCGGTTCACGGGCACTCAACAGGGCGGGAAAGAGGAGGAAGATGACGAGGGCAGCAGGGAATTTCATTTCGATCCGACAGGATTAACCGGATTTTCGTTGGATGGAAAGGAAGGGTTCGGATGGCGGCAACAAGCTGGAGCGGGCTTGCCATATCGCCATATGGTCGATATGGTAAGCCAGATGAAGACCACGCTCAATATCGACGACACGGTAATGGCCCGGCTGCGCCAGGAATCGGCCCGGCAAAAGCGCACCATGTCGGAATTGGTCGAGGCGGCGCTGCGGCTGCTCTTTCGCGCCAGCAAGGAAGCAAAAAAGAAAAAGCTGCCGCCGTTGCCCAGCTTCCGCGGCGGCGGCCATCTCGTCGATATCTCCGACCGCAACGCGCTCTACGATGTGATGGAAGGGCGACGCTGAGTGTTCGTCATCGATACGAACGTTCTGATTTACGCCGCCAATCGGGAATCCGAATTTCACGAGCCTTGCCGGCGACGCATCGAGGCCTGCCGCCAGCAGGCGTCGCCGTGGTATTTGTCGTGGCCTATTTGTTACGAGTTCATGCGCGTTTGCACGCATCCGAACGTTCTCTCCCGACCCTGGACGATCGCAGGGGCTTGGAATTTTCTCGAGACAATGCTCAGTGCGCCCGGAGGAGGTCTGTTGATGCCAACGTCGCGCCACGGCGCGATCTTCGCCGAGGTCGCAGCCGAATTGCCGCACCTGCGTGGCAATATTCTCCACGATGCGCATACCGCGGTCCTGATGCGCGAACATGGAATCCGCGACCTCTACACGCGCGACGTCGATTTCAGCCGGTTTCCGTTTTTGCGCGTGATCGATCCGGTCGCCTGATGGTTCTTCGCTTTTTCAAAATCCAGCCAATCCTGTCTTGATAGTCTGAATTTCTGTTTTCGCGTGCAGCCCGAGGCACTAGACTGAGCGCGTGAGCTACCAGGTTTTCGCGCGCAAATATCGGCCGCAGACATTCGACGATCTGGTCGGGCAGACCCACGTCACGCGCACGCTCAAGAACGCGGTCGAACAGAATCGTCTCGCGCACGCCTATCTTTTTGTCGGGCCGCGCGGGATCGGGAAAACTTCGATCGCGCGCATCCTGGCCAAGGCGCTCAACTGCATTCACGGCACGACCATCACGCCCTGCGGCGAATGCGACAGCTGCAAGGAGATCACCGGTGGCAACAGTCTCGACGTCCTCGAGATCGATGGTGCGAGCAACAACGGCGTCGAGCAGGTGCGCGAGCTGCGCGACAACGTGCGTTACGCGCCGACCAAGGGGAAATACAAGATCTACATCATCGACGAGGTGCACATGCTCACCTCGCAGGCCTTCAACGCGCTTCTCAAGACCCTCGAAGAGCCGCCCGAGCACGTGAAGTTCATCTTCGCCACGACCGAGCCGCAGAAAGTGCTGCCGACGATTTTGAGCCGTTGTCAGCGTTTCGATCTGCACCGGATTCCGGCCAACCTGATCGCGCATCATCTGCAATTCATCGCGAAAAAGGAAAAGGTAAAGCTGGATCCGGCCGCGGCCCACGCCATCGCGCGCGGCGCCGATGGCGGCCTGCGCGACGCGGAGTCGATGCTCGATCAACTGGTCGCATTTTGCGGTGAGACGATTGCGGAGAGCGACGTGCTCAATATTTTCGGTTTCACCAGCGAACAAACGGTTGCGGGTTTCACCGAAAAAATCCTGCGCGGCGAAACGGCCGCCGCGCTCGCTTTGCTCGACGAGCAGATGGCGGCGGGCAAGGAGATGATGAAACTGATGTCCGACCTGATCGCGCACCTGCGCGACCTGCTCGTCTTCAAGGTGAAACCGGACGCGCTCGCCGAGGAAGCCGCGCCGGAGCTACAATCGTCGTTAGGCGAAGAAGCCGCCTTGATCGAAACGGACCGCCTCCTCGAGTTGATCGAGCAGTTCGCCGAAGCCGAAGGGCGAATGAAATGGGCGCCGAACAAAAAGCTGCATTTCGAAGTGGCGGTGATAAAAGCGATCCAGACGCTTAGCCAGGTCACCTTGAGCGAAGTGATCGAGAACCTCGCCGCGTTGCGCGGCGGTGGCCCAGCGATCGCATCTGCTCCCTCCGTGCCAAAAACAACGTCGCGGGCCGCTACCAAGGCAGCGCCTGCAGAAAAAAAAGCCTCCACGACGATCAATCCTGCTCCGTCGGAGTCGCCGCCCAAAGGCGCCTCCCACATTCCGGCCGACATGGCCGCCATCTGGCAAAAAGTCGTTGCGCTTTCGCACGCCCGGCGCCCGTTGATTAAGAGCTGGATTGACGCGGCGCACTATCTCGGCAGCGAGGGCCGCAACCTGCTACTTGGTTTCGCGCCCGAGGAAAAGACGATCATGGAAGGCCTCTTGCGCCCGAACAACCGCAGCTTCCTCGAAGTCCTGCTCAAAGAACTAACCGGGACCGATTGGACGCTGAAATTGAGCCTGGTGGAAGAATTGTCACCAAACCCGCCGCCGGCCGAAACTCCATCCGAAGCCAGGGCTACTAAATCCGCGCCTAACGAAGAGAGCGATTCCTTCAAAAACGACCCGCTCATCCAGGAAGCGCTCGAAATTTTCAAAGGCGAAATTAAATCCGTTACCACCTGGACCGACCTGATCCGATGAATCTAAACAAGTTGATGAAGCAAGCGCAGAAGATGCAGGAGCAAATGGCCAAAACGCAGGCCGAGCTCGAGGACAAGACGGTTGAGGTGGCCGCGGCCGGCGGCAAAGTCACAGTGGTCGCGAACGGCGCCGGCGACGTCCTCTCGATCAAGATCGCGAAAGAAATCGTCGACCCGGAGGACGTGGAAATTTTGGAAGACCTGATCCTGAGTGGCGTGCAGCAGGCGATCGCCCAAGGCAAGGAGATGGCGAGCAGCGAGATGGGAAAAATCACCGGCGGGATGGGCCTCCCCGGGATGGGATTGTAGGGCGGGCGTCCCGCCCAGTCAGTGCCCAGGCTGCAGGCGAGACGCCCGCAGGACCCGACAGCCGGGACGGCTGTATTACGACTTTCCGGACAGCCTCTAGACCTGTGCGTTCCGCGCTCCTTATTGCCGCCTGCGTCGCGCTGGCACGAACGACAGCGTTTACCGGACGAGAAGTAGGCGCAGCCGGAACAGGAGCACGGAACCATCGTTTCTTTGTTCCGCGGCAGCATGCGGATCTCGATATGGGCGCGCACGGACACGGTCTATTCGCATTCGTCCCGCAACGAAGTGACGAGAACGACATCAAACCGACTTTCATTGCGCATTCTGCCGCCGAGTCCGTCTCTGCATATGAGCGCCTGCCCCGCGAGCTTCAGCAGTATGGGATCTGGCTTACACTCAAGCGCAACGACTTGGATTTCCCTCGTTCCCAAGTTGCACTTGGGAACGCGCTTGTCGTAGCTATCGGGTGAACGAACAAGATCAGGCGCACTTTGTCACCTCCACGGTGGTGGCCTGGTTGCCGCTGTTCACGACGGCGGCGCGCCGCGATATCCTGGTCGACTCGCTCGCCTATTGCCGAACCAAGAAATCGCTCAAGATTTATGCGTGGGTCATTCTCGATAATCACTTCCACGCCATCCTCGCCGCGCCCGCCTTGAGCAACGCACGCGCGCCTCGATGAAGGAAGAATATTGAACCACGGATTACACGGATTTCACGGATAGGGGACCGTTGATCGTTCTTCTTCCCATCCGTGGCATCCGCGTAATCCGTGGTTAAACTTCCTCCTTTACTTCTCATTGGTGGCGCCCGAGCACTGGCGTTATTCCTCGGCGCATGAGTGGCTTCCGGGGGCGATTCCGGTGTTGCGTTGTGATGACTGGTTGACTGGAGGAAGCGCAGCTTCCTGAGCAAGCGCGTTCCCAAGTGCAACTTGGGAACGAGGAGCAACGAGGAGCACGCAAACCTTGTCGTTAGGCTGCCGGGGCGCTCCGTTCTCCGCGGGTTCGCGAGAACGGTTGACGTACCGCGATCCGCTGAAACAATAACTGCATGAAGACTCTCATCCTCTTCGTCGGCTGGTGCATTCTGCTAGTGCTTGCCTGGCCCTGGCGTTGCTCGCGCTGCTTCTTTTCCCAATCGTCTGGCTGCTGGCGCTGCCGTTTCGGCTCATCGGCGTGACTTTTGAGGCTTTGCTCGCGCTCGTGAGCGGGGTGTTGTTCTTGCCGGCCCGATTATTCGGCTGGCGACGAAGAGTGGTCTGAGATCACGCTGGTTCGCGCGTTTCGCTGAGTGCCGCATCTTCTCTGGGGAGCACGGGCTGTCAGCCCGTTCGGAGCCGGGTGTTACCCGGCGACTCCGGCCCGGCCGGAGGAAGGGAGTTCGTCGCGGGAGGCTCCCGCGACCAACGGGGTGACACCCCGTGCTACCCCTACAACCTGACTGCGACACGCTGGTGTCGCTCGAAGATGAGTACTTCGCCGATGCCCATGTCCGCCATTTTTTGCGCGAGACGCGCGAAGTTTTCTCCCTGTTGCACGTGCGAATGTCCATCTGAGGCGGTGGTGAAGGGGATCCCTTTGGCCAGCGCGCGCCGAATGATTTCGTCGCTCGGATAAAGCTCGCCGACCGGTTTGCGCCAGCCAGCGGTCGACAATTCCATCGCGAGGTTGGCTTCATGGATTTCAGAAAGGACAGCGTCGAGCACGTCACTCAAATCGCGCGTCGGCCGAAAGCCAAAAATTTTCACGAGGTCGAGATGGGCCATGCAAT
>JBDTCM010000354.1:0-6679 GCA_039923575.1 Chthoniobacterales bacterium | reverse complement strand
GATCCAGATCGATTTTTGGTAGAACGCGAAAAGTGCCAGCGCTCCACCGCCGACGAAACCCACTCCGGTCGCAATGAAGAGACTCCGGATTTGGCCTAACGGAAACCAAAGAACCGAGCGCAGAATCTGGCCGCCATCGAGCGGATACACCGGCAGCAGATTGAAGAGGAGCAAGCCGAGGTTGATCCGCCAAAGCCAGAGAACGACGAGGTAAGCGTCGGGGTTGGTTTCCGTCCAACCCGCGCTCGCCGCCGCATGTTTCGCATAGGTCAGGATCGGCACGAGCAGGACGTTAACCAGCGGACCCGCCGCGATGCTCCAGAGCATCGCGCCCGCGCGCTGCGGCGGATTCACAAAAGCGATGCCGCCCAGTGGCCAGAGAACGATTCGGTTCGCCTGTCCGCCCACCTGACGGCAGGCGAGGGCGTGGCCAAATTCGTGCATGGTCACGAGCACGAACAAGCCGAGATAAAGAAGAACTGCCCAGGCCGGTGAGGAAAACATCGAGCTCCATTGCTGCACCATGTAAACGGCGACCAAAAACCATGACCAATGCAAAAAGACGTCAATTCCCGCGATGCGGAAGAGTCGGATCGAACCCCCTGATGTCGGCATGGGCGGAAGATAGCGCGACCCGCACGCGACCGCATCAGCCGATCAGGCGATTGATCGTCGCCGCGGCGTAGGCGGCGCCGAAACCGTTGTCGATGTTTACCACCGTGACGCCGCTGCCGCAACTGTTGAGCATGCCGAGAAGCGCGGCGAGACCGCCAAAGCTCGCCCCGTAACCCGTGCTCGTCGGCACCGCGATGACCGGTTTGTCGACCAGCCCCGCGACCACGCTCGGCAGCGCGCCTTCCATGCCCGCGACCACAATGAGGACCGCGCATTCCCGCAGGCGATCGGTCTCGACGAGGAGGCGATGCAATCCGGCCACGCCCGCGTCGTAGATCCGCTCGACTTTGTTCCCGAAAATCTCGAGCGTGATGGCCGCCTCCTCCGCTACCGGAAGATCGGAAGTGCCCGCGGCCACGACCGCGATGGAAAATTTTAGTTTCGAGAGCGGCTCGCGTTCGATCGTTAGGCAACGCGCCCGTTCGTGGAAGACCGCCGCCGGAAACTGCGCCTGCACCGCCTCGAATTGCTCGCGCGTGATGCGGGTCGCGAGCAGGACCGGTTCCCGTTCCAGAATAACGCGGGCAATCTGCGCGACTTCGGCCGGTGTTTTTCCCGGGCCGAAAATTACCTCCGGAAAGCCGGTGCGCCGGCGCCGGTCCAAGTCGACGCGCGCGAAGCCGAGATCGACAAAAGGCGCGTCGTCCGGCATGCGTGCAGCCCTCGGGATCGCGACGCAGCCTCAGAGCGCCGCGTCTTGCGTCTCCCCCTGCGGTGGCAGGAGCAGGCGCATCGGGAGCATGGGCGATTCGTAAAAGCCGTGCTTACGGAAAAAACTTTGCGAGCGCAATTCCGGCCGATCGGTCAGGAGCGTGATGCGCCGGAAATTCTTCTGCCGCGCAAATTCGATCGCGTGATCCAGCAGCATCGAGCCGTAGCCGTGGCCGCGATATTCCTTATGGACGACCAGATCCTCGAGCAGGAGGACGAAGCCCCCTTCCGCCGTGCTGATGGTGAAAAGCAGATTGATCATCCCAACGATCGAGCGGTCGCGCCGCAACACGAAGACGCGCCCACGATTCGGCTGCTCAAAAATCAGGCGCAACCCGCGCAGTTGCTTGTCCTTGTCCGGGCGGAAATCGCTTTCTTCGCTGAAGAGTTCGCCGAGCAGGCTCGACAACTCGTCCAAGTCCTCAGATATCGCCGGTTGGATGACCACGTCGCTCATCACAGATGGTTATTCCATAATCAGCCCCCGGTGGCAATGCGGTTGTCTGCCCGGGCCACCGGCAAATTGACAAACCGGCTCTCGCCCCTAGAGTAGCCACTCTTTCAACGCCCGGCAGCGGGCTTTTCCTCTATGAAGCGCACCTTACAGCGATCCAAGCGAACCCGGAAACAGCAGCACGGTTTCCGTGCCCGCATGAGCACCAAAGGGGGCCGCGCCACGCTCGCCCGCCGCCGTCAGCGCGGCCGCAAACGCCTCCTGCCCAAGGGCGCGGAAGTGCATTTCGCCCGGCATACCCAGGCCTAGGCCTTCGCCTAGCGATTCAGCTCCTGTAAAGGAGCCGCGTAGCCAGTTAGCTCGAGGTAGCCGCGCCCTTTCGTCGGCTTTTCTCCTCGCGTGCCCGTGAGATCAACCGCGCCTTCCCAGTAAATCAGCGGTTCGAGCGCGAGTTCCTGGTCCGGCATGACCGGACGAAGCGTGAAGGTGAGTTGCTCCTTCGGAACCGCGATGCGCCAGCCAATCGGATAATTCGCTTTCGTCTTCTTGCTTCGCCAAAACGTCTCGGGAGTCATCTGGAAATCCGCGCTCGTCAGTGACACCGAGCTGCCGTCCGGGCGCACGAAAGTGCCGCTCGAGATCGGGTCGATTCCGCCGTTCGTTAGGCGCATCTGGTAGAGCATGAGCTCGCTTTGATCCTCAAACTGCGCCGAGACCCAGTTCCAGCCCGCCTGTCCCGGCGCGAGCTGATTCGTGGCCCATTCGTGATCGAACCAACTTTCGCCCGTGACCGCAAAGTCCTCTTGCCCCGCGCGCACCCGGCCGGTCGTCGCGAGCCGCGTGATCGAGTAGTAGTGAGAAGCGTGTCCGTCGCCTTCGGCTTTCTGGCTGATCCCGCCCTGGCCATGAATGACTGGTGGCTTTTGCGGAACGAGATGCAGTTGAATCGCGGCGTCCGGCGCCTCTGCCGCGAGGTCGAAGGAACCGTCGCGATTCATTTTCAGGTTCCAGGAATCGATCCAGGCGAGGCGATCACCGCCATCAAAGCCGGCCTCGCCGAAACTGCCGCGACTGGCTTTTTGGTGATACAGGAATTTCTTCCCGGCCGCGTCCGTCACCGTGAAATGCGCGAACTTCAGATCATCGACCACGAAGCGTGAGGTCGTCGTGTTGCGTTCCGCTACCGGCCGGATTCCCTGTCGAAAAAAGGTCAGTTCATAACCGAAACGGCGTCCGCGCTCATTCGTTAGGTTGCCGGTAAAGTACCACCACTCGGTTTTGAATTTCTCATGGGCACGGTGATCGCGCGGGAATTCATACTGCCAGCCCGGCTCGGCGATCTGCCAGTCCGCCGCGACACAAAAAAGCGCCAGGAGCGCGATCCAAACCGTTTTCATTCGCTCCGCACCGCCTCCGCGATGTTCAAGCGGCCCGCGCGCCACGCCGGGATCCACCCAGCCGCGACCGCCGCCGCGATGATCCAAACCGGGGTCCACGCCAGCGATCCCCACGGAAACGCAAGTTGGACCGTCCAGCCAAAGAAAGCGCGATTGATCACGCCCGTCAGCACGACCGAGAGGCAGAGTCCCGCGGCCACCCCGAGCACGCTGGCCAGCACCCCGATCATGCCGCTTTCCCAGAGCAAGAGGCGTCGAATCTGCCCCGCCGAGGCGCCGATCGAGCGCATGATCCCGAGCTCGCGGGAGCGCTCCGTCACGAGCGTCGTTAGGCCAAGAAAAATCCCGATCACCGCCACCAGCACCGCGATTGTCCGCAGAACGTAGGTGACCGCAAAAGTCTGGTCGAAAATTTCAAAGATGCGGGTGCGGAGGAGTCGATTCGAATAGATCGAGAACTCGCCGCTCCGGCTAAAGTGTTCCCGGAAACCCTTCGCGACCTCCTCGGCCTTTGCGTTTGGCTTGAGGTAAAGCGCAACGCTGTTGACCCGGTCGTCGTGCCAGAATCTCTGGAAGTTTTTTTCGCTCAGGAAAACCGTTCCCCGATCGCTCGTGTAATCGTAAAAAATGCCGGCAATCGGGAAATCCTTCTCCCCTTCAGGGGTGGGCAATCGCAGAGTCTCGCCTTCCGCGACGTGGAAGCGGCGCGCGAAACTTTCGGAAACGAGCACGCACTGCTCACGATAAAAGCGCGGGATGATATCGTCGTTGTTGCCGTGCAGAAAACGCAGGTTGCGCCGATTTCGTCCGGTGATCACCGCCACCCCGATGGTGTCGTCGCGGAAGGGCAGCTCGACCCCGCGATAGGTATCGACTTCTTCGACCGCGGGATTTTTCCTCAGATACTCGATCGCAGCCGGCGGAACGAAGGACGTGGGCCCGGCGATTTCGTTCGCTGCCGGTCCGATGAAAAGATCGGCGACCAAGGTCTGGTTGATCCAATCGCCGACCGTCTGGCGAAAGGAAAAAACCATCACCGCGACACCCACCGTCATTGCCACCGCCGCAGCCAGCGACGCGATCGTGACCGCGTTGCGCAGCAAAGTGCGGCCCAGATTTTGCGCGGCCAGGTGCGGCTCAATGTGTTGATGAACCAGCGAGCCGACGGCGCGGCTGAAGCGCGCCGTGATCTCCGGAGCGATCGAAGAAAAACCGGCCAGGACAAAAAACGCGGCTCCGAAACCAAGCCACGGCGGTCCCGTTCGCAGCGCCAGCACGGATAAGAGGAGCGACAATAAGAGCGACAACCCACCGGCCAGAATCCAGCCCCGCGAAAGTCGCACCGATTGTTCGATCCTTGCGCCGCGATGCAGGCTATCGACCGGATTCAACGCCGCGGCCGCCCGAGCCGGAAACCAGGCCGCCGCCAGGACCGAAGCAAGACCGAGCAACAGCGCGCTGCTCCAGATCCACGGCGCGACGCTTACCTCGCGCACGCTGACCAGCACGTAGAGCGACGAGATCGTCTCGGCGACCGTCCCGACGAGCGCGCGCGCCAGCAAATAACCGCCGGCCAGCCCGACCGCAATCCCAACCGCACCGAGGACGGCGGCTTCGCCGAGGAAAAGCCAGCGCACTTCCGTGCGTGTCACGCCTAACGAACGCAGGATGCCGATTTCGTTGCGGCGCCGGATGACCGAAGCCTCGATCGTGTTGTAGATCAGAAACATCCCGACGAGGAGCGAAACGAGACTCATCGCCTGGAGGTTGAGCTCGAAACCAGACAGCATCTTGCTCACCTGTTCCCCACGCTGCGCGGGCGCGGCCACGGTGCAATCCGGCGGAAGCTCCTTCCGCAGTTCCGCGGCGATCTTCGCGGCATCGCTCTCATTCGTCAGACGCAGCGAGATTGAGTCGAGCGTGTTGCGCCGGCCGAGGAGTTCCTGCGCCCACCCGATATCCATCGCCGCGAAATGCGGGTTGGCATTCGCGCTCGTCCCGCGCGTGCGCAGGAGGTAACCGATCGTGAGATAGGTTGTCCGGCCGTTGACTTGGATTTTGATTTTGTTGCCGGCACGAAGGTGATGTTCGGCGGCCAGTTCCTCACTGATCGCCACCGTCCTCGGACCGCGCAGCCACTGTTGGAGGTCGAATTGCTGGTTCTGAAAATCGGTCAGGTCGAAAGTGCGAAACGAGATGTTGGTAAAAATGTCGATGCCGAGCAGATCGAGGTATTCACCCGGGAAATCAGGCAGGGTGACAAATCCCCTAACGATGGGAGTGGCGGCGGCAATGCCGGGGTAGTGCGCCACGATCGGAAACAGATCATCGGGCAGATTGCCGGCCGGCGCGCGCACTTCGAGTTGCGCTTTGCCCGCGACCACATCCACGCTCGCCTCGAAGGCGCTATTGGCGCTGTAGTTCGCGATCTGAATCGCGACATAAAGGGCTACCCCGAGCGCCACCGTCGTGACGTTCAGGCTCGCGAGCAGCGGATGCTGCGCGAGGTAGCGCAGGACGTGCCAGCGGAAGAGACGGGAGTATTGCGCCATCAAGTGGTGAACGCAGAAGATGCTGAGAAAACCTGGCGTCGCGAATCGGCCTGCCGGCGAGCCATCCCGCAGTCATTCCGGTTGCTCCCCTTTGATTCCCGGCAAAGGTTTTCGCCGCCTGCGACAGCCAGGCTCATATGGATGCCATCACTCGCCCGGTCTTCCTCCCCGTCATTCTTGGCACTTCGCGACAGGGTCGTCTCAGCGAACACGCCGCCGGCTTTGTTTTTGAGGAAGTCTCGAAGCGTTCGGATATGGCAACGGAACTCATCGACATTCGAGACATCCGGCTCCCGACGGATGACGCGGGCGAAGTGATCAAGGACGTGAAATTTTCCGCGACAGTCGATCGCGCCGATGGGCTGATCCTCGTGGTGCCCGAGTACAACCACAGCTTTCCCGGCCTGCTCAAGCACGTGCTCGACACCAACCTGAAGGAATACATCCACAAGGTCGTCGGGGTGTGCGGTGTCTCGGCCGGGCCCTTCGGCGGGGCGCGCATGATTCAGAACCTGTTGCCCGTTCTGCGCGAATTGGGGCTGGTCACGATCTTCTCGGACGTCTACTTCGGCGGAGCCGGCAAATTATTCGATCCGACGACGGGCAAGATCACCGATTCGGCCTATGCCAAGCGGGTCCAGAGATTCGTCGACGAGCTCGTCTGGATGGCGCGCGCGCTGCGCTTCGCGCGCGAGAACCTCCCGGCCGCCTAACGCTCATCGGCCAGGCCTGGCATTTCTCTTTCGCTGCGGACCAAGGTCGCGTTGGCGATGGCGACCGTGACGGCATTGGTCATGGCCGCGATTCTCGGTACGAACTACCATTTGCGACCGGCACACGCTGCAGGAATTCCAGGTTTTCGTGCGCGGCACCGCGGGCACGACTGCCCT
>JBDTCM010000353.1:0-4164 GCA_039923575.1 Chthoniobacterales bacterium | reverse complement strand
CGGCAGCGTCGCGGATCTCTTTGATCTGTTCGGCGATCTGGCCTTTCACCGCCCGTTCGCCGAGGAGCAGATCGCTGTAGCCGAGGATGGTGGTGAGAAAATTATTAAAATCATGGGCCACGCCGCCGGCCAGTTGGCCGAAGGCTTCCATCCGTTGCGAGCGGCAGGCTTGCGCTTGTAGCTGACGCCGGGTGGTCACGTCCATCATCGTCCCGACCAACCGCACGGCCGTGCCGCGCTTGTCGCGCAGGATCAAGCCGCGCTCGAAGATATGGGCGTAGGATCCATCGGCGTGATGAAACCGGTATTCGCCTTTCCAGGTTTCATCATCGCCGGCGAAAGCCACACGCAGGCTGTCCTGGATGCGGGCCAGATCTTCGGGGTGAATGCGTTCGAACCAGAAACCGATCTTCTCGCTCGCGGCGGAACGTTTATGCCCGAGCAAGCTCTCGAGGCCGCGCGGCCAGAGGAGCGCGCCGCTGCTTACATTCCAATCCCGAACCGCATCGTTCGTCGCCCGGGCAACGATCTCAAAATATTCCGCGCCCGTTGCTGGATGCGCTTCAAGGTGCGTGCCGTTTTGTTTTTGAGCGCCGGATTCATCGTCGTCTGTCGTTTTTTGGGGCGTTTGCCTGGATAAATTTGGGGTTCCTGTTGCCATGCGGTCACACGGCCGCGGCCGCACGACTCAAATAGCTAGATCCATGCCCATCCGATCCGCGCCGGCGAATGAATTCCCCTGCCTTTGCGGGCCATCGAAAATATGGCTATGCTCGAAGAGATGTCTGCTCCCAACCCCATTGATCTCACCCATCCGCTGCGCCAGCAAAAGGCGCTCGTGACCGGCGCCAACTCCGGCATCGGCGAAGCCTGCGCCCTCGCCCTCGGAGCGGCCGGCGCCGACGTTGTCGTCAACTACGTCTCGCATCCGGAAGAAGCCGAGCGCGTCGTCGGATTGATCCGCGCGTCGGGCAGCAACGCGATCGCCCTGCGCGCCGATGTCAGCAAAGAAGACGAAGTCCAGGCGATGTTCGCCGCGATGATGAAGGAGTTCGGGACGATCGACATTTTGCTCAACAACGCCGGGCTGCAACAGGACGCGCCTTTCCAGGAAATGACGCTGCCACAATGGCAAAAAGTGATCGACGTGAATCTCACCGGACAGTTCCTTTGTGCGCGCGAAGCGACCCGGGAATTTCTCCGGCGCGGAGTGGTTCCGGCGGTCTCGCGTGCGGCCGGCAAGATTATTTGCATGAGCTCGGTCCACGAAGTCATCCCGTGGGGCGGGCACGTCAATTACGCGTCGTCCAAAGGCGGTGTCATGCAGCTCATGAAAAGCATGGCGCAGGAGCTGGCTCCGAAAAAAATTCGGGTCAACAGCGTGGCGCCCGGCGCGATCCAGACGCCGATCAATCGCAGCGCGTGGGACACGCCGGAGGCGTTGGACAAGCTGCTCACCTTGATCCCGTACGAGCGCATCGGCGAGCCGGACGACATCGCCAACACGGTCGTGTGGCTGGCCTCCGACAAAGCCGATTACCTCACCGGTGCGACCCTCTTCGTCGATGGCGGGATGACTCTTTATCCGGGCTTCTCGACCAACGGCTGACGGGATCATCGATCCCGGCTACAACATTCGAGCAATGACTTTCACGGTTCGAGAGTTGGCCGAAACCTGCGGCGGCACCGTCTCGGGCGATCCCGATTGCACGATCTCCGGCGCGGCCTCGGTGGCGGAAGCAACTTCGAACGAAATCACCTTCTACGGCAATCCGCGCTATCTCGCGGCCTTTCGCCGCACCCGCGCCTCGGCGGCGTTTGTTCCGCAGGATTTCGAGGAGCAAATAGTGGGCGCGCAAATTCGGGTGGCGGATCCGAGCAAGGCTTTCGAGCAAGTAGTGCTCAGGTTTGCCCCGCAACCGATTACCTTCCCGGCCGGCATTCATCCGACCGCGGTCGTCGCGCCGGAGGCGTCGTTAGGCAACGGCGTCGCGATCGGCCCTTATGTGGTGGTGGAAGCGGGCGCGCGCATTGGCGACGGCACTCGTATCGGGGCCAACAGCTACATCGGCCACGCGACCACGATCGGCGCGGGCTGCCTGATTTATCCCAACGTCACCATCCGCGAGCGGGTCAAGATCAGCGAGCGCGTCATTATTCACAGCGGCACGGTCGTCGGCTCCGACGGCTTTGGCTTCGAAATGGCTGCGGGCGGGCACAAAAAAGTGCCGCAGATCGGCATCGTCCAGATCGACAATGATGTCGAGATCGGGGCCAACACCACGATCGATCGCGCGCGTTTCGGCCGCACCTGGATTCAGGAAGGAGTAAAGATCGACAACCTCGTGCAGATCGCGCACAACGTGGTCATCGGGAAACACTCCATCATCGTCGCGCAGGTCGGCATTGCCGGGAGCGTGCGCATCGGTTCCGGTGTTATTATCGGCGGACAGGCAGGAATCATCGGCCACATCGAGATCGACGACGGCACGATGATCGGCGCGCAAACCGGCGTCTCGAAAAGCCTGCACGGCGGCACCTGGTGGGCGACGCCGGCGGAGCCGTTGAAAGAGACGTTGCAGCACCTCGCCTGGGTGCGGCGGCTCGGAAAATTATTCGAAAGAGTGAAGGCGCTGGAAGAGAAGCTGTAATACAGGCGTCCAGCCTGTCGGGTCGAGCGGGCTTCCAGCCCGCGGACGATCTGGCGGCAGGCAGGATGCCCGCTCGACCTGACAGCCAGGATGGCTGTGTTAGGGCACGAGAAAGATCTTGCCCGTGTAGGGATCCTTCACCTTCTGCCCAGGACTGTAACCGGTGACATCGACGTAGCCGCCGTTCTTATCGAAAGGACTGAAGACGTATCCCGGTTTCCCGGGGACCGGTTTGCCGTAGGGGAGATCCGAGCCCTGTGACGAAGTCGTCCGCGGAGGCGCGGGTTTCGTGGGCTGGGTGCGCGGGGCGCTTTCGTTGCGCGCAATGTGCGGGGTCGCGGTCGGGCGAGCTTGCACCTCCCGCGGCGGTGGCGGGTTGTTTTCATTGGTGACAATCCGGCGTTGCGTCTGGACCGGAGGAGGCGGCGGCGGCTGGACCGGATACGGCTGTGAAGGCGGGTTCTGGGCCGTGTCGGAATAGACCTGAGTTTCCGTGGTCGTGGTGGTCTGCGGTGGTTGGTCGACATCGAGCTTGCGCCGCACATAGGCTGCTGGAGCATCAACGACACGAAATGTTGTGACGGCGGCCCGATGTGCCGTCTGACAGGAAGGCAACACGAAGGGAGCGAGAAGGAGGGCCAGGATTGTGCGTTTCATGAGCTTAGACATAATAAAGTTCGGTCGGTAGGACGCTTATGCGCGGGTAAAAATTCACTTTGCCGAAGGCGCGGGATAAACCGCCGGGCTCCGATTTCCATCCTGATCGACCGCCGCGAGGCCGAAGAGGAAGTTATCCTTGGAGACTTTCGGAACGGTAAAACGGGTCACCTTTCCAGTCGAGACCTCGTGCTGCCAGAGCGGGGAAGTCGTTTCGCGCCAGAGCACTTCGTAGCCGGCGAGATCCGGCTCGCGGTTCGCCTGCCAGTGCAGAGTGGTGTCGTTGGTCAATTCTTTCGTCTCGATCTCCACTCCGGCCGGCGCGGCCGGCGCGAGGGCGAGCGCGCCTAACGATGCCGCGTTGATCCGCGCCACCTGCGCGATGTAGGCGAAGTCGTCGAACTCCGGGAGATCGCCGTACTGCACGCCATTCTCCTCGCGCACGTCCTGGTGTTGATGGTGAAAGTTCTCGTTAGGTTCGGTCATGCGCACGGCCGCGAAGCCGGCTTCGAGGAAGGGCGAATGATCGCCGCCGCGCAGATAACGATCCTTCCGGTAGATGATGTTGACGGTCATGCCGCGGACGTAACGCTCGCCGGTCGTTTTGATGAAACGCGCCAGCTCGCGCGCGGGGCTGTCGTTCTCTCCGCCGGTCTTGAGCTGTTGGCGCCACGCATCCGGCATTTCCTTCCAAGGCGGAACACCTTCCGCAAAGAGGCGCACATGCGTGTTATCGACTTGGCCGTCATCCGCGTGCGAACTGCCGATGATGTCGTTCGTGATCATGCCGGCAATGTTCCAGTTTTTTTCCTTCGCTATCTTCGCCCAATGGGTGGAACCGAAGAGCCCCTGCTCC
>JBDTCM010000352.1:0-2942 GCA_039923575.1 Chthoniobacterales bacterium | reverse complement strand
CAATGATCCCGCCAAAAATCTACCGCCCAGGCGCCGTCCGGCTGATGCCGGGCAGTGGAATAAGAACCTTCACTGTTCAGTTTCTCGATCAACGGCCAGGGACGAAACGCTTTATGGCCGAGAGGATGGCCGCGTGTTCCACTTGCAGACTGTGCAAGTCATTCTTCAACTGATCGCCTTGCGGAAGAACCGAGAGCATCTCCGAGCTGACTTCGCCGCGCGCGAGAGGCGACAACAGGCCAAGAGGCCGCAACACATCCGCCCTCTTTTTTTCGAGATGCGGCAGCAGGAGGGCTTCGAGTAACTCCGCCGATTCCCCAGTGTCTCCACCCGTCTCGGCAGCGTGTCGCAACGCCGTGCAAATCGCTTCTTCACGTAACCGCAGCGGCTCTGGAATCTGGAGCTTCATTGCGTTTCGTGGCGCAACGTTATTGTTGCGAAGGAGTCACTATTATCGGGCCATCGTTCGCGCACGCCTGACTTTAACTTTGCCGACGAACGCACTCCTTGACCAAGATCAAGGTTTGCGGCGTTTCTAGTGCAGTGTATCACTTAAAGCGAGACTGGGTTGATGCGGTGGGATGGGTCGCGGTAGGCCCATTTGATCGGTCTGGCATTCTTGTTGTAGAGGCGGATGTAGCGCATGATTTTGCGGGCCAGATTGGTTTTAGAGCTAAAGACGCCTCGCGCAATGAGATCGCGCTGGATTTTGGAGAACCAGATTTCGACCTGATTGAGTCAGGAAGAGTAGGTGGGCGTATAATGGATGTGGAGACGCGGGTGGGCGCTGAGGAAAGCGGTCACGGCTTTGGTTTTGTGCGCCGAAAGATTGTCCACGATGAGATGGACCTGACGCTTGGGCGGCTGGGTCGCAAGCAGGTCCTCCAAGAAGGCCACGAACTCGGCGCTGGTGTGCCGGGCGGTCGTCTTGCCGAGGACCTCTCCGGTGAGGGTGTTGAGCGCAACATAGAGCGAGAGGGTGCCGTGGCGAAAGTATTCAAAGCCGTGGCGTTCGGCCCGTCCGGGCGAGAGCGGCAGCACCGGGTCGAGCCGGTCGAGGGCTTGGATGGCGCTTTTCTCATCGACATCGGTGGGCGTCACTCTGGTCGCCGCCAGGATCTTGCCCTCCAAGGCGGGCGTGCGGCGCAGGGCTTTGCGGCCCCGGTGGCGGGAATAAAGTCCAGCGATCCGTTCCGCCAAAAAGCGGCCTTTCCAGCGCGCCACATATTGGCGCCCGCAACCCAGCCGTCTTTGCAAGGCGCTATAGGACTCCCCAGCAGCCAAGCCCAGAATCAAAATCGCGCGCCGCGTCTCATCCACCCGCAGCCGTCGCGAGCCGGCTTTGCGCTTGAGCGCTTTCCTCTCGGGTGGACTAAGTCTCACATGTGCCTTCATCATACCGCCAGACTACTCCGTTACTAGTCTCACTTTCAACGATACATTGCACTAGGGCGTGTTAACACTAACGCAGGGACTCGACGATGAGGGCGAAGTGAAAGCGAAGGCCTAACGACTTGTTGCCCCGCGATAATCTTCGGACCGCCGGGAGTTCGATTATGATTAGGGAGTTCCGCGTGTCACCGAGGGTCGCCTTTGACGACTCAGCCATGCGACTCGTGGGGCTGGTGCGCCAGGGGGACGATCTGGTCGCTCTCGGCAACGATCCGCAGATCCTCCTGAAGCCGACCCTCCCGATCCCAGCGGGGTGGTGCCGGTTCGTATTGGAGGTCGAGGGTCAGGTTCACAGCCCACGCGTCTATCTCAACTTCGGCGAGGGATTCCGCGAATCGTGGTCAGTGCACTCGATTCCCATGGAGATCAACACCGGTGTCGAGCCATGACCTTTCTTCGCGCGCCGGTGCGGTATCTTCGACTCGATCCAAGCGTCGAGCGAGACCGGTTTCGAATCAGCTCTATTGCCAGTCCATTCCATTCGCGCGGTCGCCGATCTTGTGTCTCGTTAGGGGTCCAGGCCGGGGCCGCATCATTTGACATTCGATCGGCAGGCAGAGAATCCCGGACCCACGGCGCGGCCGTGGCGACGGCCGGGTATCTCTGTCCGGCCTGATTTGTTCCCCTCTTTGTGCGTTCGTTCGCGGCTACGGATTACCCAAGGCATCCGAGACGCCCTGCAGCACATCGCGCACGGCACGCGCACCATCCGGTTCTTCCACCGGCTCGCCGCGAATGGCCCGGCGTTCCGGCCGCCGTGCCGCGGCGATTTTCGCATCGCGACAACGGCGCAGGACCGCGATGTTATCTTTCTCCACATCGGAGAATTCGTTTTCGATCTCTTTCTCCGAGATGTCGGTGCGCGGCTGGTACCAGGAAAATTCCGAGAAGGTCTTCCTGACCTTGGCGTCGCGGAAATTCGCGCCGTGGCGCGCCAGCATCTCGTTGATCGCATAACGAATGTCGGATAACTCGAGCTCATTCGCGTCCGCGATCGTGATCGGGTCCTGACGGGTGGCGGGAAATTTTTCGCCTTCGAGATCGGTGGATTCTTCGGCGGGCGCCTCGGCTTCGCTCTCGGCCTCGGCCGACTGAGTCGAAGTGACCCCGGATGCGGCCGGGGCCGATTCGTCAGGGGCAGCGTCTCCCGGTCCCACGGCGACATCCGCGGGCGGCTCGATTTGTTTCGTCGTGACATCGTAGAAGCAGGTCCAGGGCTCGGGCAGCGCGGCATCGTTCTTCGACGCGATCGGGGCGACGGAGAGTGAGACCCGATGCGAGTCGGGTTCCCATGCGATCCCGTCAATCGTGACGCGACTCCGGTCCGTGTTCGCTTCCTGTTGGGTATCACCAAGGTAAGCCTGCCAGACGACGTCCTGGAGGCCGCCGGCATTGCTGCGCAACTCCTGCGGCACCTCGTATTTCAAAGGAGCCGCGCTGACTCGATGATAAAGCTGCGCTCCACTCTCCGCGCCGTCGCGGTTGTTGAG
>JBDTCM010000351.1:0-4382 GCA_039923575.1 Chthoniobacterales bacterium | reverse complement strand
ACGGAGGACCAGGCCGGCGTGGATCGGTTGTTGAAAGGAAAACAGGATCGGCCGGGTCTGAATTTTTTCCGCCAGCTTGGCATAAGCGAGCACGCTGCCGGTCAGTGTCACGCCGCCAATCAAAACGGCGAGGAAGATCGGGACCGTGGTCGCGACCGGTTGGACTGGGTGATTGTGATATTCCACCCAACCGACGAGCAAACTCGAGAGACCGCCCGCGCCGTTGAAGAGCGCAACCATTTCCGGCATCGCGGTCATCTGCACGCGCTGCGCCGCGATCCCGCCAATGGCCGAGCCGATGACGAGACCAACGATGATCCATTGATAATGGAGCCCGCTGACGAGGAGCGTGGCCACGATCGCGATCAGCATTCCGACCGCGGAAAGCAGGTTACCTTTGCGCGCGGTCGCCTGTTTCCCGAGCAGCTTGAGGCCGAGGATGAAAAGGATGGCCGCGACGATGTAAGACCAGTCGATGAGCAGTGTCATGACTTATTCGGTCGCTTCTTCGACTTGAACATGGCGAGCATGCGGTCGGTCACGAGATAGCCACCAACCACGTTGACGGTGGCAAAGATGACAGCCAGCACGCCCAGCGTGGTGGCGACTACGCCTCCTTCTGTTCCGGCCGCGATCAAGGCGCCGACAATCGTGATCCCGGAGATGGCGTTGGAGCCGGACATAAGCGGGGTATGCAACTGCGAAGGCACCTTGGCGATCAATTCAAAGCCGAGGAAGACACAGAGAACGAAGATGAAGAGGAGCAGGATCATAGGTTAAATTCGTTAGGCGCGATAAAGGGCGTCGATTTTTTCGTTCACGATCTTTCCATCGTGGGTCAGGACACAGTGCTGCAGGATTTCGTCGGTCAGATCGATCCGGAAGCTCTTCGCTTCCTTGTCCCAGAAATGTTCGAGCAGGCTGGCCAGGTTATTCGAATACATTTCGCTCGCGTGCCGCGCGACCCGGCCCGGCAGGTTGCTGAAACCAATCACGCGGACGCCGTTGAGTTCCACCACTTCGTCCGGCTGGGAGTTTTCGACGTTGCCGCCGCTCTCGACCGCCATGTCCACGATCACGCTCCCGGGTTGCATCTCCGTCACCATCTTCGTGGTCACGATCAGGGGCGCTTTCTTGCCGAAAATCTGCGCCGTCGTGATAACCACGTCCGCTTTCGCGCAATGCTGGGCCATGACTTCGCGCTGTTTCGCCATTTGCTCCGGCGTCAGCTCCTTGGCGTAACCCTGCGCGGTCTGGCCGGTCTCACCGAGGTCGACTTTGACGAACTTCGCGCCTAACGAATGGACCTGTTCCTCGACCGCCGGCCGCGTGTCAAAGGCCTCAACCCGCGCGCCGAGCCGCTTCGCGGTCGCGATCGCCTGCAAACCGGCGACGCCGACACCGATGACAAAAACCCGCAGCGGCTTGAGCGTTCCGGCCGGCGTCATCATCATCGGGAAGATGCGATCAATCGTGGCGGCGGCGGTGATTACGGCGACGTAGCCAGCGAGGCTGGCCTGCGAACTGAGCACGTCCATTTTTTGCGCGAGCGTGCTGCGCGGCAGCATCTCGAGACCGATTGCGGTGACTCTGGCCGCGGCCAGGGCTTGGACCAACTCGCGCTCATTAAAAGCGTCCAGCAAACTAATGTGGATGGAGCCGGCTTTGAGCAGACCAACCTCATCCTCGGGCGGTTTGCGCACTCGCAGCACGACTTCGGCCGAGCGCAGCGCTGCCTCCCGGTCGCGGCTGATTTGCGCGCCCGCTTTTTCATAAGCGGCGTCCGCCAGGAAAACTGATTCACCCAGGCCTGCCTGGATCGCGATCTCGATCCCGAGCGCGGCCAGCCTTTGCACGGCCTCGGGCATCAGGGCGACGCGGCGTTCACCGGCCTGAATTTCTCTTGGGACGAAAACGCGCATGCAGCGAGCATCCTAACTATTGATTCGCCGACGGCCAGCAAAAGTCCGTCGACCGTGACAGAAACCCGCCGCCAGGTTTTCGTTAGGCCAGGCCGAGCGTTTCGAGCCGGCTGACCGCGACGATCGCTTCCTGCTCCATCGGCGCCGCCGGATAACCGATCGTCAGGCACTCGCGGAGATACTGGCTCAGGAAAGGCCGGATGCCGCCGAGCCGCTCATATTGCGCAGTGTGGACCAGTTCGTGCGCGACCAGTGCGCGCTCGCCCCAGCAATCGCTCCGCACGAAAATGCCGTAGCGCAGGGCGAGACCGCGCGTTTCCGGAGTGAGAAATTGAATCGCCGCGGCCGCGGTTCTCAAAGTGAGATTGCGTGGAACGGGAACCTGGTCGAGCGCGAGCAAACGCACCCGCTCCGGTACGCGCACACCGATCGCCCTGGCGTCCGCCATCTCCTGCTCCGAGAGCGGAACACCCTCGCGCAAGATCCGTTTCTCGACCGCGGCCGCCCACTTCGTCGCCAGCGGCAACAGCATCTCGAAGTGCGCGAGCAAGTCCGATCGATTCACCAGTCACTCTGCTGCGTCCAATCGTCATCGTCGAACGCGTCGCGCAGCTTCGAACAATCCGCTCGGCCAGCGCTTTGACATCCAGCGGCCTCTTCGACACGCTCAAAGCGTGGCGACCAAACGCTTCCCGAATTCACGGGCGGGATCTGCCAAACGGAGCGTGATGCGCGGGAAATCAATCCTGGGTCTGGGCGGCGCACTCTTGCTGCTCGCCATTCTTGCGGCCTATTCAAACCATTTTCACAATGGCTTCCACTTTGACGACGGGCACACGATTGTAAACAACGCCGCGATTCGCGAGCTGCGGAACATTCCGCTTTTCTTCCGCGACGCGACCACCTTCAGCACGCTCCCGAGCAATCAATCGTATCGCCCGCTGGTCTCGACGCTGCTCGCGGTTGACTACTGGCTCGCCCGCGGGCTCCACCCGTTTTGGTTTCATGTCTCAATCTTCGCGCTCTTGATCGCGCTCACGCTGCTGCTGGCGCTCGTCATTTATCATCTCCTTGCGCGCGACATCGGCAAATCATCTCGCTGCTGGGTTGCGCTTGCCGCCGCTGGGTGGTTCGCGCTGCACCCTGCAAATGCTGACGCGATTAATTACGTCATCGTCTCGGCAGAGGTGATTTCAGCTCTGGGCGTGATCGCGTCGTTTGCCTGCTACTTCGCTTTCCCGGGGCTCCGCCGATATTTTTTATTTGTTCTTCCAGCTGCGATCGGAATCCTGGCAAAACCAACAGCCGCCATCTTCCCGCTCCTCTTTGTCGCGTTTGGTTTGTGCTTCCCCGACAAGGCACGCAGATCCAGCGCGAGAACGCGATGGCTGGAAATGGCCGCACCGTTTCTGATCTGCGGAGCGGTTCTCTTATTTGTCCAGCACATGACACCACGCAACTGGGTGGCCGGTGCAACGAACGCGCACAGCTATCTGATCACTCAGCCGTACGTTGCGCTGCTCTACTTCAAGACATTTTTTTGGCCGACCGGGCTCTCGGCCGACTACGACCTGACTCCCTTCGCCACGACGGGCGATGCGCATTTTTGGATTGGCCTCGGATTCGCCACCGTACTTGGCGCGGGGGCGATCGTCACCACCGTTTTCGAGAAGGCGCGCCTGATCGGCTTTGGTCTGCTCTGGTTCCTGATCGCGCTTCTTCCGACCGCGCTTTTTCCGCTCGCCGAAGTGATGAACGATTACCGGACATTTCTTCCTTATGCCGGGCTCGTGATTGCGCTCGCCGGCGCGGCGGCGTTGTTCGTGGTTCGTCTGGAACTATCACGGAGTTGGGCAAGCGTCGCGGCCGGGTGCGCGGTCGCTCTTCTCCTCTGCGCAAATGCTTTTGCCACGTTCCAAAGGAACAAAGTCTGGCAAACCGATGAAACGCTCTGGCACGACGTGGTGCAAAAAAGCCCGCGCAACGGACGCGGCTTGATGGCCTATGGCATCCAACTAATGAATGAAGGCGATTACGTGGGAGCGCTTGAATACTTCCATCGCGCGCAGCAGCTCACCCCGCAGTATTATTTCCTCTTGATCAATCTCGCGATCGCAGAGAACGCGACCAACCAGAGCGCCAGCGCGGAGCAACATTTCAAGGAGGCGCTGCAAATGGCGCCGTCATATCCCGATAGTTACATTTATTACGCGCGTTACTTGCTCCAGCACTCGCGCGCCGATGAAGCCCGCGCCCTCCTGCACCGGGCATTGGATTTAAGTCCAGATGACCTGACGGCGCACGAACTTCTGAACGAAACGACAACGCGCGATGCGGCAGAACATACCCTCTCGGGGGATGCGCTTCTGCGGGAAAGGAAGTTCCACCAAGCGATCACTCAATACGAAACGGCATTGGAGATTGCGCCGCAGTCCATTTCGACCTTAAACAATTTCGCCT
>JBDTCM010000350.1:0-3799 GCA_039923575.1 Chthoniobacterales bacterium | reverse complement strand
CATTTATTTTTTTGGTCCGGATTTTAACGAGGCCAACGAACCATCCTCGACATGCCGCCTGCGCTTCAAACAATCAGTCGAAACCAGTACGCCCCCGTTTTTTGGAGACGAAATCTTACTCCACGATCAAACGGAAGACAACCGCCCTGGTTCGCGAAAAACCTTGCTCGCAGCCCAGCTCTGCGAGACGAATTCACCATGCCGGAGCTGCGAGATTTTAAGAGTTCCGTCGCTCTCCTCGTTTCCAGTTGCGACGCGTTCTTCGATGCCTGGCGGCCGTTCCATGCCTTCCTGCAAAAGTTTTGGCCTGATTGCCCGCTCGACATTTTTCTCCTGACGAACGAGCTCACAGTGCGCTCAACGCGGTTGCGCTCGATCGCGGTCGGCCCGGACTGCGGCTGGTCGAGCAATCTGCTCGTCGCGCTTGAGCAGATCCGTCAACCCTACGTGCTTTACGTCCAGGAAGATTATTTTCTCACCGCGCCGGTCAATCGCGCGCAGCTCGCGCAGGATTTTGCCGAGGCGATGGTGGCCGGCGCCGCGGCGCTCTGCTTCCGCGCCCGCTCCGAACCTGATCCCGGTTTTCAGCCGCTCAACGATCGCTTCGGCATCGTCCCGCTCGACTCCGATGGCCGCACTCGCTGTCAGGTCACGCTCTGGAAAAAGACCGCTTTCCAGGAAATCCTGCGCCCGGGTGAGACGGCGTGGAATTTTGAAGCGCGCGGCAGTGCGCGCACCCAGGAGATGCAAATTCTTTCCTACGGCCGCCGCGAGAACACACCGATTCCTTACCTGATGTCGGCCATCTCGCGCGGCTACTGGATGCCGGAAGCGATCGCGCTTTGTCGCGCGCACGAAGTGACGATCGATCCTTTTTGCCGGCCGGTCTATTCGCCGCGTTCCTGGCAGCGCAACCTGCGCCGTATGCTGAGCCGGCGGCCTGCCGTGCAAAAAGGCGGCGTGATCGATCTGTCATGAAGCGCATCGTGAAGTGGAACGTGAGCAGCCGCGCCCGTCAGCTCTCCGGCGGCGACGCGCTCGTTGTCTCGATTCCGAAGAGCGGCCGCACCTGGGTGCGGACATTTCTCTGCGCCTATTTCTGCGAGAAAATCGGGCAACCCTTTACCCTTGAACCGGAGCAATACAAGGGCGTCCCCCACCTCATCTACACGCACGATCTCTTCGAGCAGCGGACGAAAGCCGATCGCTGGGACAAGATTCGCGGCAAATATTTGATCCCGCAACGCGAGCGTGCCCGCCTCCCGGTCATCCTCCTGGCGCGCGATCCACGCGACGCTTTTGTCTCGCTCTACGTCCAGCTCACCCGCCGGACGAAGGAGACGCCTGACGAACTAAAACGAATGTCCGCCGCGCAACTCCTGCGCGATCCGGCTTTCGGCATTCAGTCGATGGTCGAGATCATGAATAGCTGGCTCGCGGAATGGTCGGGACGCCCCGACTTTCTCCTCCTCCGCTACGAGGCGCTGCACCACGCACCGGGTCCCGGTTTCCGTAAACTCCTGGAGCTTCTCGGCGAACGGCCGGTGCAGGAAAAAGCCTTTGCCCATGGGCTCGATTTTTCTGCTTTCGGTCACATGAAGAAACTGGAGAACGCCGGTGCCTTTGATTCCAAAATCCTGCGCGCCGGCGATGCGCAGGACCCGGAGTCATTCAAGGTCCGGCGCGGCAAAATTGGCGGCTTCGCAGATTACCTTTCGCCTAACGATCGAGTTTATGCCGCCAACGCGTTGCAAAAGCTGGACCCCCGCTTTGATTACGGCCAGCATTCTCCGGAGACCTCGGGTTCCGAACCGGCCTAGGTTAACTTCATTTGAGATTGTGCCATCGCCCGATATCCCGCCAGAGACCGGCCTCGCGGAACTGAATCGTGCCATTCTCGATTCGGCCCTCGATTGCATCATCACGATGGACGCGACGGGCATCGTGCGGGAATGGAATCCGGCCGCCGAGCGGACTTTCGGTCACACCCGCGCCGCCGCGGTCGGGCATGAACTCACGGAACTGATTATCCCGCCCAACCTGCGCGATCGCCATCGGCAGGGGCTGGCCCATTATCTCCAAACCGGGGAGGCCCCGGTCCTGGGAAAGCGCATTGAAATCGCCGGCCTCCATGCCGATGGCCATGAGCTTCTCGTTGAGCTCGCGATTACGGCCTTTCATTTGGCCGGCGCGCCCGTCTTCACCGCGTACCTGCGCGACATTACCGATCGGGTGCGATCGGAGCGGCGGCGAAAGGCGCAATACTCGGTCGCGAGCTTGCTCGCCGGCGCCTAAAGTATCGACGAAGCCGCACCCAGGATTATCCAGACGATCGCTGAAAGCGGAAATTGGATTCTGGGCGACCTTTGGCTCTGCGATCCGATCGACGGCAAACTCTATTGCCGCACTCTCTGGCACCTGCCACTGCCCACTTTGGAAACGTTCATCGAAATTTCGCGCTCATTCGTTTTTACCGAGGCGCAAGGCCTGCCCGGCCGCGTCGCGCAGGATCGCAGGCCGGTTTGGATCACCGACGTGAAACAAGACAGCAACTTCCCGCGCGTCGCCGCTGCCGCCGCCGCCGGTTTGGCCGGAGCGTTTGCCTTTCCCCTCATCACGAGCGGCCGGTTCCAGGGCGTGATCGAACTCTTCAGCGCCGCGCCGGTGCAGCCGGATGAGGATTTGCT
Source organism: Chthoniobacterales bacterium (assembly GCA_039923575.1). Lineage (GTDB taxonomy): Bacteria > Verrucomicrobiota > Verrucomicrobiia > Chthoniobacterales > UBA10450 > Palsa-1392. Next base: position 1,112 of record JBDTCM010000350.1, on the reverse strand, counting down.
CCTCCTCGTCGATTCGTTAGGCAGCCAGGTCGCGCAGTTCATCGAGCGGCGCCACGTCGAAAGCGAGCTGCAGCGCCAAAAGGAAGTAGCGGAAGCCGCCAATGCCGCCAAGGATCGATTCCTCGCCACTCTCAGCCGCGAGTTGCGCACCCCGCTCACGCCCGTCCTGATGTGGGCCGGCGGCATGCTGCACGATCACGATCTGCCCGAAGATCTGCGGGAAGGACTGCGCATGGTCGCGCGCAATATCGAGCTCGAGGCCCGCCTCATCGATGACCTGCTCGATCTCACCCGCATCACCCGCGGCAAACTGCGCCTGAACTTGCAGGATACCGATGCGCACGAAATCATGCGCACGCCGTCGAGATTGTGGGCGAGGGCGATCGTCCGCCGGGCTCGAAGATCGATCTGCAACTCAACGCCCGCGAGTATCAACTGCATGCCGATCCGACGCGTTTGCAGCAGGTCTTTTGGAACCCGATCCGCAATGCCTGCAAATTTACCCCGGCCGAGGGACGGATCGTCGTGCAGACCGAAAACCGCGAAGCGGGATCCATCGTCATCAGCGTGAGCGATACCGGCGCCGGGATCGCGGCGGAAGATCTCGCTCGAATTTTCGATGCCTTCGAGCAGGTGGGCGAGCCTCGCGAAGGCCTCGGCCTCGGCCTCGCCATCAGCAAAGCGATCGTCGCCGTGCACGGCGGCCGGATTCATGCCGAGAGCGCAGGGCCCGGGCGCGGTGCGAACTTTATCGTAGAACTGCCGACGGCCGCGGCAAAGTAGCCTAACGAAGCGGGCGCGCGACCAGGATGCCGCTGTCGGAGCGGTAGCGCGCGAGATAACTCGAAAGCCGCGAATCGATCAGCACTCGACCATAATTTCGCGGGGAAGACGCGTGCATGAAATGCAGCACGCCGTCGTTCGCTCGGTAGGCCAACCCAACGTGCGACGTCGAATAAAGCCCCGGCCGATCGCGCGAGACAATTCCGATGATGTCGCCACTCTTCAGTTTGGATTCGATGCGGGCAACGCGACTCTTCGGAATTTGATAAAGGGGACGCGCCGTGACCCTCGCTTCCATTCGCCCTAACGGCGCGAGGAGGGCCGGATCC
>JBDTCM010000349.1:0-2967 GCA_039923575.1 Chthoniobacterales bacterium | reverse complement strand
GTGATGTCTTTTATCTCCACTCGCGTTTGCTCGAACGCAGCGCCCGTGTGACCGAGGAAGCCGGGGGCGGTTCTTTGACCGCGCTGCCGATCATCGAGACGCAGGCGGGCGACGTTTCGGCTTACATTCCGACGAACGTGATCTCGATCACCGACGGGCAGATTTACCTCGAGACCGATCTGTTTTTCCAAGGCATTCGACCGGCGATTTCGGTTGGTCTCTCGGTCAGCCGCGTCGGTTCGGCCGCGCAGATCAAGGCGATCAAACAAGTGGCCGGCAAGATCAAGCTCGACCTGGCGCAGTTCCGCGAGCTGGCGGCCTTCGCGCAGTTCGGTTCCGACCTGGACGCCGCGACGAAAGCGCGGCTCGATCGCGGTCAGCGGATCGTGGAGTTGTTCAAGCAAATTCAGTACAGGCCGATTCCGGTCGAGGAACAGGTCGCGGTCCTCTGGGCGATGCAGAACGGATACCTCGACCCGGTGCCGGTCGACCGGGTGAAGGAGTTCCAGGCGAAGCTGCAGGATTACCTGCAGACGCGGAAAGAAAGCGTGCTCGCTTCCATCCGGACGAAGAAGGCGATCGACAAGGATCTGGAAGCGGATCTGGCGACAGCGCTGAATGATTTCAAGGCGACCTGGCAATAGCCGCCTAACGACATGGCGAATACGCAAGACATCCGGCGCCGGATTAAATCGATCCGCAACACCGCGCAAATCACGAAGGCGATGCAAATGGTCGCCGCTTCCAAGATGCGCAAGGCGCAGCAACACGCGCTCGCCGGTCGTCCCTATTCCGAGTTGATGAACCGGGTGCTCGTCTCGCTCAAGAGCCGGACCGATCCGCTGCTCCATCCCCTTCTGCAGATTCGGCCGACGAACAAGGAACTGGTCCTCGTGCTCAGCACCGACAAGGGCCTGGCCGGCGCGCTCAACACCAACCTGATGCGCGAGGCCGCGCTATTCGACACGGCCAAGACGGTTTATGTGACAGCGGGCCGCAAGGCCCGGCTGTTTGTCGCGCGCACTCGGCGCGAGTTGCTGGCGGATTTTGAACTCAAGGACGCGCCCAGCATTTTGGAAACGAAGGCCATCTCAAAATTTTGCGTTGAGAAATTCCTGAACCGGGAAGTGGACAAAGTGACCGTGCTCTACACGCATTTTGTAAACACGATCAACCAGAAGCCGGTCGCGCAAACGCTGGTGCCGATCAGCCAGTTTGCATTTGGTTCCGCTCCTAACGAAGCCACGGCCGATCCGATGCTCGAATACATTTTTGAACCCAGCCCGCAGGACGTGCTGGATTTCATGCTGCCGTACTACGTGCAGTACGAGGTTTTCCAGATGATCCTCGACGCGAGAGCCTCGGAACACAGTGCGCGCATGGTGGCGATGAAGAACGCGACCGACAACGCGAATCAGTTCATCAAGGATCTCACCCTCGAGTACAACAAGATGCGACAGGCCAGCATCACGACCGAGTTGCTCGAGATCGCAACGGCTCAGATGGCCGTGGGTGGCTAGGGCGTTTTCAAGAAACCTGTAGCCGATTCGAAGCGCCGGAGGCGCGACCGACATTAGCCCCGGAGGGGCGACAGAGAACGCTCTCACTCCTTCCGCCCCTCCGGGGCTGGGTCCGATCCACATCGGAAACCCCGGGCTCACGCCCGGGGCTACATTCTTTCGCACCTGCCGGTGCTTCATGCGGTTATCCCCTTATTGATCATGCGGCTACACCTTTATTGAACTCGCTCTCGTCGGTCGTTGTCTGGCGAAGCAGAAACGGCCGCCCCCTTGCGAGGACGGCCGCCAAGCCAAATCTTGGATCGCCCTTATTGTCCGGTCGAAGAACTGGAGCGGAGCTGCGCGATCCGACGGCGACGCAGCAGTTGGGTAACGGCAACTGCCGCGATCAACCCAATGATGGGAAAAATCGCGCTCCACTCCGGGCTGGGAGCGAGCATTGCCAGGGAAGGAAGCGCTGCGGTGCGCGCGGTGCCGGGCATCACCATGGGATCGTGAATACTAAGCCCCGGCCTCGCATCACCCTGACTGGATGCCACCGCAACATTTGGGGTTCCCTCCCGATTCAAATCCGACGTAGCGACTGTCGAATTTGCGTTCCTTGGCGAAAAGGGAAAAAGGCAGAAGAGAACGAGGAGCGCACTTCTGAAATATTGAGCCAAGGATATCTTCATGGGGATTTGGTGATTCTTATTCGGATGAGGGCGTCAATGACAAGCTTATTCGCTTTCGGGCGTAATATTTTGTCATTATTGAGTCTCAAAGTCAATATTATTCCGGTGCTAGCTAGTTTTTCTGAAATCACTAGGTAAAACCAGAGTTCCCGGGTGGACAGGGCAACGGCAGCGCATTTTCAGAAAATCTTCCGTTAAATTTCAGCGAAAGCTTGCGCAAGGCACGAGAAACGCTAGGCCATGGCATCCCCCGCGACGCTCAGTCGGCTGGGTCGATTCGGGAGAGAGGGGGAAGAACGGTGCTGACAGAAAAGAAGCGGCCGTCCCCCAAGCCAGAGGACGGCCGCACCCTAACCTAACCAAACCAGAAACGGGTTTCAGCGCTCGGCGGCGGCCATGGCTTCCAGTTGAACGACGCGGCGGCGGCGCAGGATGTAGGTGGACACCACAGCGGCGAGGACACCCAGGACTGGATAAAAAGTTTCTGGTCCGCGGAGGATCGACAGAGTGCTGGTCACGGCCGCCAAATCCTGATGATGAAGCGGGGAGGTCGACGAGGCCAAGTCGGCGTGAGTGGACGCCGCAGCCCAGCCGCAAACGGCAGCCGAGAGAATCCAGCGAAAGGAACGTAGGCAGGGGCGCGGGCGAAACCGAGGTGTTTTCACGACAAGAGCGGCGGCAGGATCAGGGAGTGCACAATCATTTCTCATGAAAACCATAATTCTCATAAATGATTCGCAATGTCCATAACTTTTTTCGTGCCAAGGTTCCAA